>DAORCZ010000985.1:0-3419 GCA_035345735.1 Pseudomonadota bacterium
GACTGGGCAGCAGCGACGCCCACAGCGCCGAGCGATTGAGGCCCAGGGCCCGCGCCTGCCGTTCGACCGACTGAATCTCGGCCCGCTGACGCAGCGCTCGCTGGATGAGCGGCGCGACCTCGGACTCCAGCGTCACCGCCGCGTCCAGCGCTTCGCCAAGGTCCAGCGGCTCTGTCGGGTCAGCGTGGGTGCGCTGGCGCAGCTGGGCTTCGGCAAGTCCCAGACTGTTTTGCGACAGCAGGCGCAGCCGCTGCAGATCGGTCAGCATCGCCTCGGCGCGCAAGAGCTCGGCCCGCGGCACCACACCGGCTGCCACGCTGCGCTGCAGATCGTCGCGGCGTCGCTGGGCACTGTCGACGCTCTGTCCCGCAACCGCCAGCTGCCCCAGAGCGCGCAGGTATTCGTAGAAGGCTTCGCCCGCCCCCTGCGCCACCTGTGCCGCGGTCGCCTGGGCATCCAAGCGGCGCGCTTCCAGCGTCTGCCCCGCCGCCTGGTACTGCCGCAGCAGCCGCAGCGGGATATCCGACAAGCCAACCGAGATCGATCCGCGCAGCGCAAACTGATCGAGGATGGCTGGCGCCAGCTGCAGCGACTGGTAGTAGGCCTGGGTGTTGCTTTGGCAATCGGCCAGGCTGCTGACACAGCGCGCGCCGTCGAAGAACGGCAGCGAGACTGGCGTGAACTCCGACAGGCGGGTGTAGCGAAAGCTCAGGTTCAGGCTGGGGATGAACTGCAGTCCGCTCTCAAGCTGACCCGCGCGAGCGGCGCGAACATTGGCCTGCGCGAGCTGCAGGTTGGCATCGCCCTTGAGCGCGCGAGCAATCACTCGCGAAAGAGTCAGGCCGCCACTCTTTGGCGTCAGCGCGCGAGGCAGGCCGACCCGTTCGCTGGGCGCCAACTCTCGGCTGTTTGCGACAGCCAGCGGCGGCGTGACGATCACCCCCGGTCGCGGCAGCGCAGGCGCCGTAGCCGGGCTTGGCAGCGTCGGCAGCGGTGCGATAGGCGAAGCCGGTGACTCGCTGGGCGATAACCCCGGCACGGTGCCAAAGCCGCTGTCACTGGGATTGGTCGGAGTCGGTCCCAGCACGCCGGCTCCCCGCGGTGCGGAGCCTGAGCTCTGCGCCCACAGCGATGCCCGGCCCCCCGCTCCCAGCAGCAGCGCGACCGCCATCGCCACCGTCGCTGTTCGTCGTGGTGTTGACCGGCGGGTCGGCTGGCGATCCGCGTGTGTCTTTTGCATCTTGCATCCCCTCTTGGTTGGTGCGGCGCAGCGCGCGCACACATCGGCCCTCTTCGCTCGGTCGGCTTCGACGAGCGGATAAAAAAATGGCGACGCCGCGTCGGCATCAGCGACGCCGCGCTCTCTTCCCCCCAGCCAGCAGCTCAGCCGGTCTCGCCGGCTGCGTCCCTACTTTCGCGGGCTCTTCGATCGGCCGGCTGGCGTCGTTCGCCCCGCCGCCCGTCCTGTGGCCCGTCCCGTCGTTCGTCCTGCGGCCCGTCCCGCCGTTTGTCCTGGCGTTCGTCCTGGCGTTCGTCCTGGCGTTCGTCCTGGCGTCCGTCCCGGTGCGGACTGCTCCACCGGGGCGGGCGTGCTCGGCGTTTGCTCGATGCGCGGACGGATGGGGTCAGCGGCTGGCTCCAGAATCCGTCGCATCAGATCGATCATCATCGTCCCCAGCTGCTCGCGGGCTGGCTCGGTCAGGTCCGCTGAGTGCTTCATGAAGTAGCGTCCCTGCACCATCTGCAGGCCGTGCATCAGGTCGGCCAGAAACGACACCGGCAGGTCACGACGCACCGTGCCCAGCTCTTGCCCGCGGGTCAGGAACGCCGTGCGGCGGGCCTCCATGCGGGCGTACCAGGCGACCAGCGGTCCCTCGGTGGGCGGATTGCGCAAGAGCTCAGAGAACAGCTGCAGAAAGCCCTGCACCCACGGGTTTTCGACGGCGATGCGCAGCCAGGCCCGGAACGCTGCGCTGACGCTCGACCAGTAGTTCTCAGCAGTCAGGGCGGCGATGGGCAGCTTGCCGAGGTTGGCGCTGCGCTCCTCCAGATCCTGCAGGACCAGGCTGAACAGGTCCTCTTTGTCCTCGAAGTAGTAGTACATCGAGCCCTTGCTGATGCCGGCTTGCTCGACGATGCGATTCAGCGAGGCATCGGCATAACCGTGTGTTCCGAACTCCAGCGCAGCCGCTTTCAAGATGCGGCCACGCAGCTCGGGATCCAACTTGTCGAAACGGCGCTTGGGCATGGGGCGCGATTCTAGTCGAGACCCGGTTAGACCGGGCTGATTAGACCACATCAATTTGACCCTTATGTTCTGACCAATTGGTTTGGACCATTTTGTTTAGACCGAACTGGTCTAAACCTAGCGGCCCCCCTGCGGGCTGTCAAGCGCGTCCCCCTGTGCGACGGACGCGGCGCGCCGCGGTGGGGGCGTGCACGCTGTCGCGGAAGCGATCGCCCAGAGCGGCCGCCCCGAAATACACTGACCGTGTATGGCGACTCGCAGAACGATGGAGGACCGCTCGCTCGCCCGGCCCGGCCGGCGCCTGACCGTCGCGGTGTTGACGCTGCTCGGCGGCTGGCTGTGCCTGGCCTCGTCGGCGCGACCCCAGGGAACAGCGCCCACCACCCCGCTGTCGGCGGCGTCCGCATCAGTGGCCAGCCAAAGCCCGGTCCTGCCGCCTGGCCCGCCCCCGCTGTCGAGCCCGACGGCCCCGCCGTGGATCTTCAGCCCCACCGAGCGCTGTCCGGCGCGGATCGTGCGCGAGCCCGCGAGCTGTCCCAGTCAGATCTGTGGCAACGGCCGCATCGACGATCGCTGTCTCCGCCTGCCGCCACCAGGACGCATGCACGGTGGCGACGGCGGCGGCGGTGGCGAGGCGCCCGAGAGCTGCGATGGCTCGTCGCTGGGCGGTGCAAGCTGTACCTCGCTGGGCTTTGCCGGCGGTACGCTGCGCTGCAGCAACGTGTGCAGCTTTGACGTCAGCGGTTGCCAGGCCTGTGCCCACGGCCCGGGCCTGCTCGGCTGTCAGCGCGCCGATCTCAACATCGGTGCCGAATATCCCGCCGGGTCGTTTCCTTTCGCGCTCGCCGGGGGGGCAGGGGGACTGGCGCTGGCCTGGCTCAGCGGCTTCACCGCGACGGAGGGATCACGGGTTGCCCACCTAGCGATGTTTCGCCCCGACCTCGGCAAGCTGAGCGAGTCGAGCTGTGCCGGTCAGACCCAGCTTGGCGTCGTGCCGGGAGGCGTGGCGGTGGCGCTGAGCCCGCGGCCAGGTGGCTTCTGGTTTGCGGCCAGCGGTCGCCACGGCACGACGCTGCGCGCCCTGGATGCCGGCGGCTACCCAATGCCCGGCCGGGTGCGCACGCAGGCCAGCGCCGCGGTCTCTCTGGTGCCGCTTGCCGACGGCAGAACC
>DAORCZ010000986.1:0-3408 GCA_035345735.1 Pseudomonadota bacterium
TCTTGGCGATCTCTTGTCCGAGGTTCTGGGCCAGGCGAGCCTGCTCGCGGGCGGCCCGCTCGCGCTCGGCAGCGACGATGCGCGTACGGATGCCATAGCCGACAAGACCGGCGAGAGAGAGCAGCAGAGCGGCGGCAAGAGCAACCAGTGGCTTGTGCTTTTTGGCGCGTCGCAGGAGGCGCTGGCCGAGCCCGATGTGGCGGGCCTTGACGGGCTCGCCATCGAGGTAGCGGGCGAGATCATCGGCCAGGGCCTTGGCCGAGTCGTAGCGCGCTGACTGCTCTTTCTCTAAACACTTGAGCGTGATCGCTTCCAGGTCGGCGGGAATTTGGGCATCGACCTTGCGCAGCGGCGTCGGCTCGGCGGCGATGACGGCGAGCAGGGTGTCCATATCGCCGGTCGCGGCGTACGGCGGCTTCTGCGCCAGGAGTTCATAGAGCGTCACGCCCAGGGCATAGACATCGGTGCGGCGATCGAGGTGCTTGGTGTCGCCGCGCGCTTGCTCGGGTGCCATGTAGCGGGGCGTGCCTTCGATGATGCCAGTGCGGCTCTGATCGCCGGAGGTCTCGCGCGCGAGCCCAAAGTCCATGACGTAGGGATGGAATTTCCCGTCGGGCGTGCGCTCGACCATGATGTTGCTGGGCTTGATGTCGCGGTGGATCAGGCCCTGCTTGTGCGCGCTGTGTAGCGCCTCGGCGACCTGCTGGATGACGCGCACTTTTTCGAACAGCGACATGTCGTCTTGCGCGCGGTGCAGCGGGCGGCCGGCGATCAGCTGCATGCAGATGTAGGGGTACGAGGCCTCACCATCTGCCGTCGGTAGCTCGCCGATCTCGTACACTTTGCAGATGTGCGGATGCTCGAGCGAGGCCTGCAGGCGAGCCTCGCGCAGGAAGCGGCGCACCACGCCCTCGCCCCGGGTGTCATCGTTCTGCCCGAGCATCGGGTGGATGATCTTTAACGCCACCAGGCGGTTTAGGCGGGGATCGCGGGCCTTGTAGACAGCACCCATGCCGCCGGCCCCCAGCACCGACTGCACTTCGTAGCGATCCCACTTCTGCAGCGAGCGGGGAATGCCGACATAGGGCACCGAGGGAGCTGAGCGTGGCGCCGAGGCTGCGGCCCCGCTGCGTACCGCGCCGATCGAGTGTGTCGAGCCGCCTTCGTCGTCGTCCCCGTCATTGGTAGCGGCCGGCGGCGGGACATCGGGACCGGCGGCGACAGGAATGTCGCGGGTTGGCGCGGCATCGTCGTCATCGTCGGTGTCGGTGACGGCGGGCGCCTCGGCAGGTCGGGGGGCGCTGGCGGCTAGCGGGGGCTGCGCGCTTGCTCGGCGCGGTGGGTTTGTGCCCTCCTGCGTCGGCGCGAAGACGGGATCGAGGGAAGCCGACGGGTCTTGCGGACGGGTTCCCGGGCTGGCCGAAGCTGACTCACGACGATCGAGGGTCCGATCGAAGGCCAGACCCCCTTGCGGCGCATCGTCTAACGGGGTGGGCGGAGACGGGAGCGACTTTTTCGGCACTTCATCACTATATCACCGCCGCCGTCGTCGCTGTTGTCGTCCGGACAGGGTTGGCCGTCGTCGGCTAGGCTGGTCGCAGCATGCGGATGCCGCCCTTGGGGCCAACGGTGCCGGGGCGATGGACGAAGCCGACCGGACCGTTCTCTAGGCACTCGTAGCGGTGCTGCTTGAGCAAGGCAAACAGCACCTGCTTCATCTCGTAGCTCGCGAACGCGGCCCCTAGACAGCGACGGGCGCCGCCACCGTAAGGCAGGAACTCAAAGGGGCCGTATGAGCGGTCGATAAAGCGCTGCGGCAGGAAGCGTTCGGGATCGGGATAGAGGCTCTCTAGTCGGTGGGTGACAAACGCGCCGGCCGCGACGACATGGCCGGGCTCCAGCTCGTAGCCGCCCAGCGTAAGCGGTTTTTGCAGGCGGCGATGGATGATGTGCACCGGCGGATACAGGCGCAGGGTCTCGTCGATCACCGCCGACAGAAAGGGCAGGCGCGCGATGACTTCGGGGTCAGCGTCCGCGGGGTGCGCGGCGAGTTCGGCCTGAAGCTGGGCGAGCTGGTCGGGGTTGCGATGCAGGCAGTAGAAGGCCCAGGCCAGCATGACCGCGGTCGTCTCGTGTCCCGCGACGATGATGGTGATGAGCTGATCGAAGATCTCGCGATCCGAGAGCCCGCTTCCGTCTTCGTCTTTGGCGGCGAGGAGCAGGCTGAGGATGTCTTGTCGCCCGGCCGGTGCGGCGCGGTACTCGCGGCACAGGTCATCGACCAGTGATTGCAGCCGGGTCATATGCCGCAGGAGGCGCGAAAACGGGCTCAGACCGAACAGCGAGCGACGGAGCTGCGGCATGAGGGCCAGCGGCGTAAAGTTGTCGAGCATGGCGAGGATCGCCTGGCGAAACTCCTGCATGCGCTCGCGTGAGTTGACGCCGAAGACGGCTTCGATGATGACGTCGAGCGTGATGCTCTGCGTCAGATCGACCATCACGAAGGGCTTGCCGCGCTCGATGCGCTCGGCCTGGTCGAGTGCGCGCTCGCGCATGAGGAGGCCGTAGGCGCGCATCCGCGCCCCGTGAAACGGCGGCATGAGCAGCTTGCGCTGTCGCTTGTGCTGCGCACCGAAGGTCGCAAGGACGGACAGATCGAGCAGGCCCTTGAGGATGTCGGCCCCGGTCGATGCGAAGGTGTCGGGATCGGCGCTGAAGATCGCCTTGTTGCCCTCGGGCGAGTAGGTCACGACGGTGGTGCCAAAGGGCAGGGGCACGCTGAACGGGTCGCCGTATTTTTTGGCGATGTCGACGAAGGTGAACGACAGATCGAACATGCCGCGAGCCATGGTGAAAAGGCCCGGCCCGGGGGGGAGACGCTTGGCCATTCGGTCCTCCTTTCCTCAGTGAAGCATAGGGAGGGGTGGGGGCGGGGGCTCGTATGGGGTGTTTGCAAATTGGGCTGTGAATGCACTTGGCGCGGACTTGCCAAAAATCTGTAATGTTTATTAGTGCTTACGTGTTGTGGACCACAGGGTCCATGGGATCTGGGGAGGGCTTGGGCGTAGTTTTGCTCGGGGGGTTTTGAGGCTAGAGACGACCCGGTGCACTGATTAGCGGAACAGCAAGCCGGATTGGCTGGCCCGGTAGGGAGAACTAGAGCGGAGAGGGCTTCCGCGTCCGTGCTGCCGAGCGAGTCTTCGAGCGTGGAGGATGCCGCTTGAGTGGACCGCTTGGCCCGGGCGTAAGCGACAGAGACGATGGGGTCACGAATTGAGGGGACGCTGACCTAGTCGCCCCCAGGCGCTTGCGGCTCCCCTGGGCAAAACGAACGTTTGTTGCGACTAGGCGTCGGCAGACGTTGGGCCGCTCACTCCGCGCTATGATCACAGGATGGGGTTCTGGGAC
>DAORCZ010000987.1:0-3406 GCA_035345735.1 Pseudomonadota bacterium
GCGATGCGGTGTTGCGCTTGGCCTTGAGCTCGTCGGCCGCCGCGAGCAGCTTGCGACGCTCGGCATCGACCTTGAGCACCTCTTGCGCGGTGGTCACCGCCGCTTCGTCAAACAGCCGGTCGCGATAGATCGCGAGCACTTCGTCCGGGCGCTCGCGCAGGATTTTCGAGTCAATCATGGGGGGCGATTTTGGCGGCCGGCGCCGCGCAGTGTCAATAACCGCGACACAGCAGCCACCGAGCGACAGCGGGTTCGCCGCCCTAGGCGCGCTGGAAGCGCAGCCGGACGTGCGTGCGGTCGTCGATATCGAGGACAAAGCGCAAGAGCCCCCCGACCTGCTCGGGCTGCAGCTTGATGCGGGCGGGGCTGTCCGCGCTGGCGTCGCGCAGCGAGTACCCCGACGGCAGGTGCAGGAGGAGCTGGCCAGTGCGTCGGGCACCGAGCTCCAAGGTCAGCTGCAGCTCTTGCCGCTCGGCCTCCCAGACCTCGCGCGAAAGCACAAACAGCGAGCCGCTTAAGTGATGGGTGAGCCCCACAAGCTGCGGCCGCGGCCCACGCGTCTTGGGACACAGCCGCTCTGGTTGCAGCAGGAACAGCGCCGTACCGTGCGGTGGCAGCACCACCGGCAGCGCCTGATCGGGCGATAGGCTCGCGTACGAGTCGCTCCAGCGCTCATAGGCGTGGATGTGGCGATGGCGTGAGAGCTCGGCCGAGGTGAAGCCCAGCTCGCTCAGCATCACGCTGCGTCGAACCTGACGATCGTCCCAGTTGACGATGGCGGCAGCGATCTCGAGACTGCTATCGCGCTCGCGGCGACGCAGAAAGCGGGATGGGCGGGCCTCAGTGAGCAGCCCCGGGGTGAGCGCGTGGCCTTCCGGATCCTTGTCGCACACCGGCAGCGTCTGCTCGGCAAGCTGGCGTCGCTCGCTAGCCAGCCGACTCATGTCATCGCTTAAGAACAGCGATCCGCCGCTCAGGGCCAGCACGCTGCACAGCGTCTCGATCTCGGGGCGAGTCAGGCGGCTGTCGCGCTCGCGGACCAGCAGACAGTCGGGATCGTTGACGAACCAGCGCCGGTGCAGGTGCGCGCGCGTCATGTCGTTCCAGATCGCCAGCTCGGCTGCCGGATGTCCGCCGTCGGCGGCAAAGAAACCGACGGTGCCATCCCGCCACTGCTCTTTGACGTCGGAGGACACACGCAGCCCGTCGCAGATCCCTACCGCCGGCAGGATCGGCGCACCGCAGCCGAGCAGGAAGTCGTCGCCGACTGCGTCGCGAATGACTGTCAGCGCACGCCGGAAGGCTTCGACCGGCGACTGGCTGGGATCGTGGCGCTGACCATCGCGCAGACCCGCGGACAGAAAGTCGATCTTGAAGTAGCCAAAGCCGATCTCGCGCAGCGTCCGAAAGACCTTCTTCAGGTACTCCAAGACCGCGGGATGGCTCAGGTCGAGAGCGTAGATTTGACCGTCGGTGATGCCCCAGGGCAGGTGGTGTGCGATGCGCCGCCGTTTGCCGTCACGATCGGCCAGGACCCAGTCCGGGTGTTGGGCAAAGAGCTGAGCTGAGCGCTGAACGATGAAGGGCGCAACCCAGATCCCCGGGGTGTACCCGGCGCTGCGAATGCTGCTCGCCAGCTGACCCAGGCTGCTCAGCGCCCCGCCGAACTTGTCGTTGGGCAGGAGCCAGTCGCCGACTTTGTTCTGGTAACCGTCATCGAGCTGCACATAGCGCAGGGGCAGGCTGGCCCGCTCGGCCTGCAGCACCGCCAGGTTCTTGCGCAGCGGCTCTTCGGCGATGCGTGTGTAGTAGTAGTACCAGGAGCACCAGCCCGTCGGAGCCGCCGCACTGTAGCGCCGCGCCTGCATGTGCCCGGCGACTCGCTCGACGTACTCCGCAAGCCTGGCCTCGCCGCCGCCCGGTTCGCTGAGCGCGACGTAAAGCGGCTCGCAGTCCAGGCTCTGCCCCGATGACAGGGTCTTGCCGCCAAACGATAGGCGAGCTTCCAGCGCGGGCTGCGCGTCACGCCGCAGAGCGATCTCGCCCAGACCGATCCGCGCCCCCAGCCAGCCAACCAGCAGGGTCTGCGCCGGCTCGCCGCGGCTAAACGTCGCGTACCACGGAGTCGACAGGTACTCATCGTGGCCGAAGTACACCGACTCCGCGTGCTGGTTGAATGTGGCCGCCGCGGCGACGCGTGGCCAGCGGAAGCGCTCGCGGCTGTCGCGACAGGTCGCCGGCGAAAACGAGTTATAGCCCGCGAGAAAGACGCGCCAGTCGGGCTCTTGGCCCAGTCCCTTTAGAAAGCCCGTCCCGCTCAGTGACGCGACGAGATTCAGCGAGTGGATCGCAAGCTCGCTGCCCAGGCTCTGCAGGCTGACGCTGATCTCGACCCCGCTCTCGTCGCTGCGCAGCGCCAATCGAAGCCGTAGGCCAGAAATCTCTTGGCTCTCCCAGGCGTGCCCTGCGTCGATCGGAGTCAGCGCGGATAAGGTGACCTGCTGCCGTCGCCCGCCCCCCGTAAAGTCCAGCTGCAGCGCGAACCCACCCGCTACCGCGAGGTCGCCGGCCACAAGCTGGATGAGGCCGGACTCTATGGTCGCGCGGTGCCGCAAGTTACCCCGGCCCCGACGGCGCCGCAGCTCCAGGTGGCTGCGTCGCCAGCAGATAGTTGTAGTCGATGATGCGAATCGGCGGGCGCTTGGCCCCAGCGCGCAGCGCATTTTCATCGACGATCCACTTGAGCAAGCGCGGCAGCATATCGACGGTCGCCTGGTGAATATCGTGGAAGAGGAGGATCGAGCGCGGCCGCCGCAGATTGTGCAGCGCGTTGGTCATGAACTCGTAGATGCGATCCGCGTCCTGCAGCTTCCAGTCCTGTGGGTCGACGTCCCAGCCAATCGGATGAATATTCAGCTTTTTCAGTGTCGCCGATAAGCTGGCGCAGCGCGAGCCGAACGGCGTGCGAAACAGCTCGGGCGGCTTGCCGATCGCGTCAGCGATCAGGCTGGCGTTTTCGGTGATCTCGCGCTCGGCGATCACCGGGCCGCGCTTGCCGCAGAGGAAGGGGTGGTGAACGGTGTGATTGCCGATGATATGGCCGCGCCGCATCGTCTCGCGCAGGAGCTCGCGGGCCTTGTCCGGTCCCTTGCCTTTGCCCATAAAGCGGATGCCGTTCACGAAGAAGACGGCTTTGACGCCGTGCTGGTCGAGTGTGTCCAGCACCTTGGGCGTGGTATCCAGGCGGGGTCCGTCGTCGAAGGTGAACAGCACCTCGTAGGCGGCGGGCTCAGGCGGCGGACTCGGCTTCTTGGGGGTCGGCTTGCCCACTGGCTTGCCCACCGCTGCGGCGGCCCCGGGCTTTTTTGCAGCCGGTGGCGCCGAGCTCGCAGGTGTC
Source organism: Pseudomonadota bacterium (assembly GCA_035345735.1). Taxonomy (GTDB): domain Bacteria; phylum Myxococcota_A; class Polyangia; order Palsa-1104; family JAEUJZ01; genus JAEUJZ01. Next base: position 3,398 of record DAORCZ010000987.1, read on the forward strand.
GTAGCCGCC
>DAORCZ010000988.1:0-3403 GCA_035345735.1 Pseudomonadota bacterium
GCTTTCTGTGCGTCATGACCGTGGCCGTGCTGATGCTGGAAATCGACGTTCGGCTGCGGGGCGGCAGCGGCGCACTGGCAGGTCAGGCGGTAGCCATCCCACGGCTCACCGCCCGCCTGCTGCTGTCGCTGCATCTGCTGATCGCGGTCAGCACCTGGGTCGGCTGGATCGTCTTTGCAGTGCGCTCGGCGAGCCGCTTCCGGCAGAGCCTGCCCGGCGACTTCAGCCATCCCCACCGCCTGTGGGGACGGCGCATCTGGGTCGGCGTCGCCGCCACCGCCGCCACCGGCACGCTGCTTTACATCAGCACCTTTGTGCTGTGACCCGCGCCCTCAGACCTGCCGCGACGCCCAATAGCCGCGACGGAACATCAGCCCCCCCACCACCGCGTGCGACGAAAAAGACAGCGCCGCCGCCACCGGGATCCCCACCAATCCCAGCGACGTGCGACTGGACAGATACCAGGCCAGCGGCATCTGCCCACACCAGAAGCACAGCAGGTTCAGCAGCGTCGGCGTCCAGGCATCGCCCGCCCCATTGAAGGCCTGCGAGAACACCATGCCGTAGGCGTAAAAAACATAGCCAGAGGCGATGATGCGAAGGCACGACTCCCCCGCCGCCTGCACCGCCGCCTCGTCGGAAAATAGCCGCACGATAGGCCCGGCAAAGATCACGAACAGCAGGCCCAGAAGCCCCATGACGCAGAGGTTGATGAACCCGGCCCGCCACACCGACTGCCGGGCCCTCTCGGGATCTCCGGCGCCCAGCGACTGCCCGACCAGCGTCGCCGCCGCATTGGCAATGCCCCAGCTTGGCAGCAGGCCAAAGACGATGACGCGAATGCCAATCGTGTAGCCGGCCACCGCCACCGCGCCAAAGCCAGCCATCAGACGCGCCATCCCGATCCAGCTCGCCGTCGAGACAAAGTGCTGCAGCATGCCCGCCCCCGAAAGCTGGAGCAGGCGGCGCATCACCCCAAAGTCCAGCCGCAGGTGCCGCAGGCGCACCGACAAGTGACCGCCCGGTCGCGTCAGCCGATAGAGCTGATACAGCACCCCCAGGCTGCGCCCGGTCACCGTCGCGACGGCCGCCCCACGCACCCCCATCGCCGGGAACGGCCCCAAACCAAAGATCAGGCAGGGGCCAAGCAGCATGTTGAGGGTATTGGCGAAGATCAGCGTCCGCATCGCGATGGCGGCATCGCCGGCGCCGCGAAACGCCGCGTTGGTGATGAAAAGGAGAATCAGGCTACCCGAGCCCGCCATCATCGTCCGGGTGAAGCCACCTCCGCTCTGCACGACATCGGCATCAGCCCCCATCAGCGCGAGCAGCCGGCCCGCGTTCTGCGCCCCCAGAACGCCGAGCACCAGCGACATCAGCGCCGCCAGCCACAGGCCCTGCACGGCCGATCGCGCGGCGGCCTCGGGATTTTTTTCGCCGATGCGCCGCGAGACCATGGCCGTCACGCCGATCGACAGCCCCATGGCCAGCGTCTCCAAGACCGCGACCAGCGACTCCGTCAGGCCGACCGCGGCGACGGCGTTTCGCCCCAAACGCGACACCCAGAAGATGTCCACGATGGCAAACAGCGACTCCATCAGCATCTCGACGACCATCGGTACGGCGAGCAGGATGATGGCGTCGGTTAAGGGCCCAGTGGTGTAGTCCGCGTGATCACCCCGCAGGGCCTCGCGGATCGTCTGCATCAGCTTGCGGAGGGTGAGTTTGCGGTCCATGAGCAGCGCTTCCGAAGATCTACTGCGGGCGACTGACACGGCTGGGCCAAGGACCGAGTCGGGCCACCGCCCACCTCGTAACGAGGTTGTCAGCAGGGGGGCGAGCAGACTACTTTGGTTTTCAACCTTTTTCCATGGTCCCGACTGCCGTGATGCCAACTCTTCCCCTGCTGCCGACCCTCCCGTCTGCGATGCTGCCCAGCCTGCTCGGTAGCCCGACGCCTGGCAAAGAGATGGATCTCTTCCAGCTTGTCCTCAGCTCGGGTGGGGTGGTGCTGTTCGTGCTGTTCCTGCTCATCGCCTTCTTCGTCGTGACGACCTTCGTCATCGGCTTTAAGGCGTATCAGCTGCAGCGCGCCTCGCGCGAGACTGACGCGTTCCTTGACGCTTTCTTCGCGAACAAGCGGCTGGAGGAGCTCCACGAGCACTCCCGCAAGCTGCATCGCTCGCCCGTCGCGGCGATGTTCCGCGCCGGCTTCTTAGAGCTCAAGCGCCTCAACAAGCGCGGCCGTGGCGACAGCAAGGTCGATAGCGGCGACGAGGCCGAGGGCGAGCGCGGCGCGCTGGAAGGCGGCGATGAGGGCGGACTTGAGAACATCGAGCGCGCCCTGCGACGCAGCGCGATTGCCGAGCAGACGGTGCTGGAGGGCCTGACGCCGCTCCTCGCCACCGTCGGATCGTCGGCGCCGTTCGTCGGCTTGTTCGGCACCGTCTGGGGCATCATGGACGCCTTCCGCAACATCGGCGCCAAGGGCTCGGCCAACCTGGCCACCGTCGCTCCCGGTATTGCCGAAGCCCTGATCGCGACGGCGATTGGCCTGGTCGCAGCCATCCCAGCGGTCATGGCCTACAACTACTTTGCCCGGAAGATCAAAGTCCTCACCAACGAGATGGACACCTTCCACAACGACTTCCTCAACCTGGTGAAGCGGTCCTACCTTCGATAAGGCGGACGCGGGGGGCCCTGTCGCATGCGTTTGCGTGCTGCGTCGCGAACTGCACTGGTTTCTACGCTTTGTGGGTCACTGTCGGCGCTGTTTCTACAGCCGCAGACGATCCAGGCGGCCCCACCACCGGCCGTCGCGGCTGGCCCGGTGCTGGAGCTCTCGTTGCACAGCACGCCCGCCGATGCGCTGACCGCGGTCTTGACCCGTGCCGAGCGCGAGTCTGGGCTGCGCGTCGTTGCCTTTGGCGAGTATCACCAGACCACCGCCATGGCCAAAAAGGGCGCGCCGGTGTCGTCGCTGCGTCGCTTCAGCGGCGAGCTCTTCGGGGTGCTGGCGCCGCGCGCTTCGGACATCGTGCTGGAGACCTGGGTGACCGATGGCAACTGCGGCTCGCAAGAGACCACCGCCGTGGCCAAGGTGGAAAAGACCACCGAGCGCCCGCAGACCACCGAAAACGAGCTGGTCACCCTGGTCAAGCAGGCCAAGTCAGCGGGGGTGCAGCCGCACATCCTGCGGCTGTCCTGTGACGACTACAAGTCGATGCTGTCCGCCGATGGCCAGGTCGATTTTGAAAAGCTCTTGGGGCTGCTGACCACGCTCCTGCACAAAAAGATCTCGGCCATCGCCACCGCGCGCGCCGCCTCGGCCGGAAAGGCCCCGCCGCCTGCCGCTGGCACCCCAGCCGAAAAGGCCCCGACCGCCCCCGCTGGCGCCCCCGTC
>DAORCZ010000989.1:0-3402 GCA_035345735.1 Pseudomonadota bacterium
GGCCAGTCCACGCCTTTGCTGACATCGATGTTCACGCTGCCCGTCAGATCGAACTTGTCGTCGTTGGGCTTCTTGGCCTTGGCCGGCTGCGCCTCGCCCCCGCTGCCGTCGCCGAACAGCGGACGCAGCACGACGCGATACGTGCCATCGGTCCAGCCCGACAGCTTCGACAGCGCGGTGAGCGCGCTCTCGGTCTGCTGGTTGATGTTGGCGCTCTCGGCCTTGCCGAGATTGAAGCGAACCTGCGCGACCTCGCCGCTCGCCCGCGTCAGATCGACGTCAGCGGACAGCACGTTGTCGGCACAGAGCTTGTAGATCGCCTGCACCAGACCCATGCGCAGCGAGCCGCTCATTTCGATCGCCTGCGTCAGCTGGCCGCGAAAATCGGGCATGCGCTGCTCGACGACGAATTCGCCGTTGTTCCACAGCGGCAGCGAGCGCGTGCCTTGATCGCTCTCGCCTTCGATGGGCTCGCCACCAATCCAGATCAGCTCAAGCGCTTGGCTGCCCTGGATGAGCTTCATCAGGCCGGTCAGGCGGACGCGCTGACATCGCTCATACAGCGCACGGATGTTGGTGGTCTGCAGCGATCCAGACCAGCGGAAGGGAGTATTGGACGCATCAGCCATGACGGAAAAACCCCAAATCAGCATAGTTGGTTGCGTCGCCCGAAGTCAACGCGGCGGCGACCGCAGGAGCCCCCTACCCGCGCGCTACCACAGACTCCGGACGTACACCGCAACCCAAGCGAGGCGGTGATCCCGATGGCGGCCCGAGCACAGCCTGATCACGGCCCGAGCACGGCCTGATCACGGCCCGAGCACGGCCTGATCACGGCCCACCGCAGCCCGGCTTGCGACGTAAACGACAAGCTGCGCCCTAGACACACAAGACACACATGGCGCTTGCACCTCGTCACCTAGGCGCGCTATGAACGCCGCACTGTCCGGTGTCTTGCAGTCTGCTGCGGCGACGGCCAGTCGTTTCCCCGCTTCATGACCTGGTAGCTCAACCCCCTTAGAACAGACGAGGTAAGACGATGCGACTCACGACTCTTCACGGTCTTCTGCTCAGTGCGAGTTGCGGATTCCTGCTGGCGGCGGCTAGCGCCGGCTGTGGCGGCGACGACATGATGTCGGAAGAAAAGTGCACGGCCGATAAGGTCAGCGGTAGCTCGACGCAGTACGCCACGAGCGATCTGCGCCTGCCGCAGAGCAGCGGCAGCAAGACCTACGCCTACGACTTCAACAAGGACGGCAAGACCGAGAACCAGCTCAAGACGCTGATTCAGGCCGTCACCGTCGCTGGTCTGAACCTGCAGGACTCGGTCAGCAAGGCCGTGGCCGATGGCGAGGCCGTGATCCTGGGCGAGGTCAAGGCCAGCGATCTGACGAACTCCAGCTGCGCGGGCGTGACCCTGAGCCTGGCCGATCCGCCGGCCATGGGCGCCAAGCCGCCGGTGTTCGACGGCAGCGATACCTTCAAGGTCGGCAAGGTCATGGGCGTCAAGCTCTACGGCAAGATCACCGACGGCAAGCTCAGCACGACGGCCTCGGCCGATCAGGCCGCGGAAGACGAGCAGCGCATCGAGATCAACCTGCCGCTGGCCATGGGCATGAACCTACCGCTGGCGCTGCGCGGCGTGCACATCGAAGGCACGGTGGCCATGGATAAGGGCCAGCCGGTGCTCAAGGATGGCCAGCTGCACGGCGTCATCTCGCAGAAGGACATCGACGGCAAGATCGTGCCGCTGGTCGCCAAGCTGGTGAGCGGCCTGGTCAACAAGGACCCGATGGGCAGCAGCACCAAGACCATCATCAACCTCTTCGAGAACCAGATGAACCAGGTCTCGAAGGACAAGTGCATGAACACGCCGGCCAAGTGCTGCAAGACCAACCCCATGACCTGCGAGATCCTCGACGCCGAGATCAAGCTGTCGCCGGTGGGCAGCGTGCTGAGCTCGGACATCGAGGCGTTTGACTCGACCGATCGCTGGGCGCCGTCGAAGGAGAACAAGAACAAGAACGGCATGTCCGTGGGTCTTGGCTTCTCGATGATCAAGGCCAAGTTCTAAGCTCTCCTGGTCCGTGGGGGGCGCATGCGGTTGGCCCCTCTGATCCCGCCCCGCCCGGCAAGCCCCGCCGCTTGTCGGGCGGTGCTATTTTGGCGACCCGCGCACGCGGCCCGATGCCGCCTCAGCGAGGCCACAATCCCATGCTGCAGCCGACCCCCAGCCCAGCCGAAACCTCCGTCGATCCCCGCCCCCCCTACCTGGTCATCATGGCCGGCGGCGGCGGGACTCGCTTGTGGCCACACAGCCGACGCAATCGCCCCAAGCAGTTCCTGCCGATCCTGCCGGGAGGCGAGACGCTGCTCGCTGCGACGGTGCGCCGCTCGGCCCCGGTGGTCGATATCACCCGCACACTGATCGTCACCACCGCTGAGCAAGTGGCGCAGGTGCGACACTGCCTGCCGCAGCTTCCCATCGACAACATCCTCGTCGAGCCGATCGGCCGCAACACCGCTCCCTGCATTGGCCTGTCGGCGCAGGCGGTACTGGCCCGCGATCCGCACGCGGTGATGGCCGTCCTGCCCGCCGATCACTACGTCAAAGACGAGGCCGGCTTCGCCGAGCGCTTGCGGACTGCGCTCGCCGTTGCTGCGGAGGGCCACATCGTGACGCTGGGCATCCACCCCAGCCGCCCCGAGACCGGCTACGGCTACATCGAGGTCGGGGGCGACGATCCCGGCCACCCCCCGCCACCCAGCCAAAACCGGCTGCGCGATGACGCCGTCCATCTGGTGCGCGCCTTCGTCGAAAAGCCGACCGCCGAGCGCGCCGCCACGTACCTGGCCGCCGGCAACTATCTTTGGAACTCGGGGATGTTCTTCTTTCCCGCTCGCCGCATTCTTGACGAACTGCGCGAAAACCTCCCCGCCCTCGGCGAGATCCTCGCCGACATCGCCGCCCATCCCAGCCGCACCGCCAGTCGCTACCCCGAGTCACCAGCCATCTCGATCGACTACGCCGTTATGGAGAAGCTGGGCGCCGAGCGCGTCGGCGCGGCGCGGGCCATCCGCGTGCTCGCGGCCGACTTTGGCTGGAACGATGTCGGCTCGTTCGATGCGATGGATGCACTGAGCCCGCCCGACGCCGCCGGCAACCACGCCAGCCTCAGCCCAGAGGTCGCGCACCCGCCGATCTTCGTCAGCGCTCACCGCAACATCGTCTGTCAAAGCGGCACGCAGATCGTCGCCGCGCTGGGCGTGGATGACCTGGTGATCGCGGTCACCAAGGATGCCGTCCTGGTCCTGCCGCGCGAGCGCGCACAAGATGTCCGCGAGATCGTCTCGCGCTTGAACAGCGACGGGCTGTCACGCCTCTTGTGATGCGGCGATGAA
>DAORCZ010000990.1:0-3399 GCA_035345735.1 Pseudomonadota bacterium
GCAGGATGTGATGCTTGCTAAACACGTGCTGCGGGTCGAAGAGCAGCTGACAGTGAAAACGCAGCCCCAGATCTGCACCGCCCAGTAGGAAGGCCAAGGTCTCGCCCGTTGGCAGGAATTCTCCGTCGCTGCGTTCCGTGTAACCGCCGAACTCGGTGACCCGCCGGTCGGTGCCCGGACTGCGACTGTAGAACGGATCCAGAAGCTGTGGCCGCACCTGCGGCACCAGCGCCAAAAGCAGCGCCAATCGCTCGGCGAATGTGAAGCGGTAGTGATTTAGGAATTGGGCATATTCCGAATCGGACTCACTGTGCTCGGGCGGCAGCAGCTCTAGGACACTCGCCGGGCCTGGCTCCCCGGGGTTGAACTGCAGACGGAAGCGAGTTGCCACCACCTCGCCAAACCAGGCCAGGTCCTGCTCCAGCGCCGCCGCATTCGACAGCAGTTTGCTCATTCCTAAGTCCATACGTCTTGCCGATGACTGCCAGGCAGCCAGCCGGGCTGTCCTTCACGCTACTGCCAAGCCGGAAGCGTGAGCTTTGCTTGAAACCAAAAGCTGCGTTCAAAGAAATCAAATAGACCCACAGCCGCGCACCCCGCAGGCTTAGAACCCAAGGCGAACCGTTACAGAGACGGTCGGGATTGGCGGCAACGGGGGAAGCAGCGCCGGATGTTGAACGAAGTTTTTGTGCTACTGCGCGACAAGCTCAACGGACACCTCAGCTCCATATCTGGGGTCGAGAGCGCGCAGACTGACCAGGGACAGGTTGCCTTCGTCAACTGCGAGTCTTCGGAGAAACTGGAGCTCAAGCTCGGCGCGATCACCCTGCTGCTGGTCAATCTGGAGCAGGAATTCGCCCTGCGCACCGCCGACCCCTATCGCGTGCAGCTTGCCGACGGGACCACCCAGCGGACGCAGCCGCCGATCCACCTCAACCTGTATCTCCTTTTTGCTGCTCGCTTCAAAGACTACGAGCAAGCGTTGCGTTCACTATCGCTGGTACTGCAGTTCTTCCAGAGCCATCGCGTGCTCGATCACAACAACGCGCCCGGCTTGAGCGCGCGGGTCGAAAAGATCGTGATGGAGCTGGTCACCCTCCCTCTTGGGGAGGTGCACAACCTCTGGGGCATGCTGCGCGTGCCCTATCAACCCTCCCTGCTGTACAAGGCGCGGCTGTTTGTCTATCAGGACGAAGAGGGCAGCGCCGTGCCACAGGTCAGCGACCTACAGCTCCGGGTGCGGCGATGAAGTACCAGCCCCTGCTCGATCTGCGCCTGCGTCATTCCTATTACAGCGATGGCCGCTGTCCCGATTTCAAGCTGGTGCTCAGCGAGAGCAGCCGTCAGATCCTCGACAGTCGGCGCTGCCTGGTGCGCATCGACAGCGACCAGCTCCGCATCCTGGGCCCAGTGGGCGACGACCAGCGGTTGCTCATTCCTTTTTCGCCAGGCTTGCGCTTGCGCTTCGAGCTCGTGCTGCAGAACCCGGACTTTCCTTACTTCACCGATCTGGGCGACTCCGACGCCCCATCGGCCCGGCTGTACAGTCCTTCCGAAGCGACGGCGGAAGGTCCGATCCTACTGGGGCTTGCAGCGACGGGCGATAGCCAGCCTGATCCGGGTCACTTCGCGGCTATCGATCTGCCCTGTCCGGTCGCGGCGGATGGCGAGACACCCCAGCCAGCGAGCTACGTCCTTCCGTTCGCGGCCAAGCAGCTGCGCTGGGCATACTACTGCCTCACCGGAACCAGCACCGATGCCAGTGCCTTGCACATCATCGATGCCGCCCCCAGCGGCACCAGCGAAGTTCTCAGCTTCCCAGATGGCAGCCGCGCCGATCTGAGTAGTGAGCCAGATCCCAGCGACAGCACCGCGGTGCAGCTCGTCGCGCAGTACCCGACGCTGCGCTGCGTACGTTTTCTGTCGGATCAGCCCATCTCCTGCCGGCAGCAGCCACGCCCCTATCTGGAGCTGCGGCTCGGGGAAGAACGCCTCCTAGGTCCCTTGCCCAACCCCTCGCCGCGCAGTGTGGCGGGGGGAGTTCTGCTGTTTCGCGTCATCAAGTACCGAACGCAGCCCCTATTAACCCAGTGAGCACGAGGAAAGATGCCTGCCTACAAGACACCTGGTGTTTTCGTGGAAGAGATCTCGACGCTGCCACCTTCGGTAGCCGAGGTCTCAACCGCCATTCCGGCCTTTGTTGGCTACACCGAAAAAGGCCCCAAAATCGCTCGAGTCAGCACGCTGCTTGAGTACGAACAGCTCTTCGGAGGTCCCAAGTCCGCGCTCTTTTCGGTCGCGAGCAACAGCAACGGCGTAGTGACCAGCGTAACTCGCATGCTGTCGGCCAATACCCCGGCCGGCTCGGTGCCCGAGTTCCTGATGTACTACGCGCTCAGCCACTACTTCAAAAACGGCGGCGGCGCCTGCTACATCGTCTCGGTCGGCGACTACAGCATGACCGCGTCGAAGGACCATTTCAGCGCCGGCCTCGCCCTGCTGGAGCAGGAAGATGAGCCGACGCTGATCGTCCTCACCGATGCGGTGAACCTAGCGACCGCGGACTACCACGAGCTTGCGCAGGCCGCACTGGCGCAGAGTCACAAGCTCGGCGACCGCTTCGCCCTCCTCGACGTGAAGAAGGATGCGGTGGCCAACACCGCCGACCCGACCGCTTTCCGCGACGGCATCGGCACCAACTACCTGGCCTACGGCGCCGCCTACTATCCGTACCTGGAGACGACGCTGACCTTCGCCTATGCCGAGTCTGGCGTCACCATCCAGATCCCGGCCAGCGATGGCACCGCGACCACCACCGAGGTGACGCTCGACTCGATCAAGTCGACCAAGACCTCGCTATACAACGCCGTCAAGAGCCAGCTTTCGGCCCAACGCGTCGTGCTGCCGCCCAGCGCCGCCGTCGCCGGAGCCTACGCCAGCGTCGACCGCGACCGCGGCGTATGGAAGGCGCCCGCCAACGTCAGCGTCTCGGCCGTCATCGGCCCCGTCGTCAAGATCAGCAACGATGCCCAGGAAGGCCTCAACGTCGATCCGACCGCCGGCAAGTCGGTGAACGCCATCCGCGCCTTCACCGGCAAGGGCACCCTGATCTGGGGCGCGCGCACGCTCGCCGGCAACGACAACGAGTGGCGCTTCGTCTCGGTCCGTCGCCTCTTCAACATGATCGAAGAGTCGGCCCGCAAGGGCACCGCCTTCGCCGTCTTCGAGCCAAACGACATGACCACCTGGCTCAAGGTCAAAGGCACCATCGAGAGCCTCCTCTACAGCCTCTGGGAACGCGGCGCCCTCGCCGGCTCCAAGCCGGAAGCGGCCTACTTCGTTCACGTCGGTCTAGGCAAGACCATGAACACCCAGGATGTTCTCGAAGGGCGGATGATT
>DAORCZ010000991.1:0-3399 GCA_035345735.1 Pseudomonadota bacterium
CAGGAGCAGGCGTTCTCGGATGGTGACTCAGCGGTCGACTTTTACCTGGTCGATATCAGCCAGCCGCTGCTGTCGACGGGCTATAAGCACGCGGCCGACACGCTGACCCGCTACAACATCCCGATCGTCGCGGTCGAGGGCGACTTCACCAAGCTGCCGAGCTACATGGACTACTTCGCGCCGTCGCGTGGTCCGCGGCGCAAGGTGATTACGATGCTCGGCTACACCATCGGCAACTTCGCTAACGAGGTGACGTTCATCCGCGACAGCCTCGTCGGCTGCATCCAGGGCGACCTGTTCCTGCTCGACTATCTGGTGCGCTTGGCGCCGCCGAACAAGCCGGTCGCTATCAAGGACGCCGAGCCGCTGTTCAATCAGAAGCGGCGCAAAGACTTTCACGGCACATACATCAGCTTCCTGCTGAACCCGCTGACGCGCCACTACGGCCACAACGCGCCGATCCTCGTCGAGCCCGTACTCGACACCAGCTCGTGCCCGATCCCCGGCAGCTACGCCATCGAGATGCGCGCGACGATGCAGTCCGAAGAGGGCAAGAAGTCCTTCATCGCCGCCTCGTACAAGCGCTACGAGCCGACTGCGTTTGACGCCGCCCTGCGCAGCGAAGGCTGGGAGCGCGTCGAGAGCTGGGAGTTCGGCGACGACCGGCCGAGTATGCTGTCGCTGTTTCGGAGGCTGTAGCTGTAGCGGCTCAGCGCGACGATCCAGGCGCTCTCTTGACCGCGTTTGGCAGTCATAGGGCGGCTTGGTCATCGGGGCGATGTACAGCTTGTCGCCGGTCATCCGAAACGCTAGGAGGGATGTGAGGACGAGCTTGGGTAGATTGGGCAGCGAGTGCGGAAAGCGGACTAAGACGACGCTGGAGCAAGCGCGCAGACAGTCTCGGCGAGCCGACTCATCGCAGGCGACAGAAGGACGCTCCGCGGCTCGCGCTCGGCGGGCGGCGTTGCCTTGCGAGCGCGGTGCTGCGGCCCTTGCCATAACCGGTTTCATAGATTTATGCAGATACATAATTGCAATGCGCCTAACGATAATGGCTCAGATTGAATGGATATTGACATTTAATGGTTTTGTTGTGGCTATTCGAAGCTGTTTCGTTGATTTTCCGTGTAGCATCAGCTGATTGGGCAATTGATAGACGGTCTGGACACTTGACTCATGGATGCCTATTCTGGAAAGCACCCGTGCCGCAGTCGAGACACGTCAACCCGCTAAACCCCCGTTTTCACTGGCTCCACCCCACGAATTCTGCACGGATGCGTCTCAGCTAGTACATCGCTTCATACCAGCTCGCGCAGGCTGAGGTCTTCGCAGGGCTCTGGCTGGGTCAGGGGACATGTTCTGGCTAGCGACTGGCTCGCTGTGCGCTATATCCGCACAATCATTGGCGAATTATTCGTCGATTGCATTGCGTCTGTTAATAGGACATGATGTATTCATGGTCAATTGGAGTGTGCGAAATGTATCAATATCGAATCTGCAGAAGATGCCAAAAGCCGTTAGGTGCCAAGACGCGTGCCGATGCAGTGTTCTGTAGTGATGAGTGCAGAGGGGTTGTGATTGCCGCAGAGCGTAGGCAGAGAAACCAGGAACGAAACAGCTACGAAAGCAGCATCCCTACGCGGTTTGCTTTTTGGATTCGCGAGTTCGAGGCCAAGGTGCGGGCACATGCGCCGGAAAATGCCGTGGGCTATCAGCTGGGGCTGTGGACGGGGAGCTACTTCCTGTGGCTGCCGGTGATTTCGGAAGGGAAGGATCGGCGGGGAAGGACTCGGACGCGGCTGAGTTTCTTTCGGCGGCGGACTGCGGATGCGTTCTTCCCGCTGGACCCGTTTGAGCCGCCGACGGTGCCGCTGGCGACGATTTATGAGATCCGCTTCGTTGGTCGGCTGCACCCACATCACGACTTGGGTGATCTGGGGCGTTTCAGCGATGCGATTCCGTATGAGATGAAGCAGAACAACCTGCCGGTGGACGCCGTCCATCGGCTGCCCGTGAGTCGTGAGAAGCGGTAGTCGAGAGGGCTCGTCGCTAGAAGCGCAGCTTGGCTAGCTCAGTCGAGATGAAGTCGGGGCTGGCGTGGGCATAGATCATCGAGGTGCTGATGTCGCTGTGGCCCAGCAGGCGCTGTAGCGCGAGCAGCGATCCGCCGGAACGGACGAAGTGGGTGGCGAAGGTGTGGCGTAGCGCGTGAAAGCCGCGGGCGAGCGGTCGGCAGTCGGCGGCGCGCAGAAGCTCTTCGAGGCCATGGGTGGCGCGCGGGCTGGACATGCGCCAGTCGTCGTTGTGGTGCAGCGGGCAGATGACGCCGTCGGCTGTCTTGGGGCAGCGCGGACGCCACTCGCCCAGCAGGACGACGAGCTCTTTGGGTAGGGGAAGCAGGCGCGGCTTGCCGGACTTCGGCGCCAAGCGGTAGGAGCGAGCAACCGTGACGTAGCCACCCGCGAGGTCGACGTCGGACCAGCGCAGGCCAAAGATCTCACCGCGGCGCAGACCCAAACGCAGTGCGATGGTGATCGCCACCCAGCGCGACCACCACGTCGGGCTGGCACTCTCGCGCGCTTGCCGTTCCGCCTGGCGCAGCAAGCGCGCTGCCTCGTCAGCGGACAGGTGTTCCAGCGAGCGCTCGCGCGGGGGCAGCTCCAGCTTGTGCGCGGGGTTGTGCTCGATGAAGCCCTGCTTCATGGCCCAGGTCAGCGCGGTCGACAGCGGACGCAACGAAGCGCGCACGGTGTTGCCGCGATAGCGTCGCGAGAGCTGATTACGCGCCCGCTCCAAATCGGCCCGCCGCAGCTTCGACAGCGGAATCTTCTCGACGAAGGGCAGGATGCGCACGAGGCCATAGCGCGCGGCGCACACGTAGCGCTCGGGGTCCTTGATGCGTGGACTTGAAAACTCGCTCAGATAGCGCTGACACAGCTCACCAACGGTAATGTCGGCGTGCTGCTTCGGCTCATCGAGGCCAGCCAAGCCACGCGCGATGCGCCCTTCGATGGCCTGCAGCATGCGCCGCGCCTCGGCATAGGTCGGCTGCTTGCTAGCCAGCACGCGCCGCCGGCCCGCCTCATAGAAGCGCAGGTAGTAGCCCATGAACTTGCCGTTCTTCACCCGCTTGATGACTTCACCCATCGCTCGTTTCGCCTCCTGACTTGCTGGCTGACTCGACGGAGCTATGCCGCCATCGCGGTCGCAGTAGGTGATCCCATAGGGATCCCACGACGCCGTGTAGGCACCCGTCGAGCCCGGTTTCCATCCCAAGTCAGCGGCCCCCCACCTCCCTCGGAAGTGGGCATTATCGCTTGTTTTTTTGGTAATTCAAAATACACGTTGATCATGCGCGCAAAGCGATTCAGCTCGGGGCGCCAGAGGTAGGCGTCCATG
>DAORCZ010000992.1:0-3393 GCA_035345735.1 Pseudomonadota bacterium
GAAGTAGCAGTACTGACCGCTGTCGCAGCGCAGGCTGCTGCAGGGATTGCTGCGACACACCGCCTGCACACAGGCATTTCCCATCGGACACCCCGCGCTGTAGCACGAGTCATCACAGGCCAGGCTGCCACCACCGGAAACGCCCGTGCCCGCGACGGTACGCAAGATGACCGCAAGCTGGCTGCTCAGCGCAGCGGCGGTATCCGCGGGGTAGTAGTCGACGCTGGGATCAGGGTTGGCTTCGCCGCCCTCAGCCGCCATGTCGTTTAGGATCTGCTTCTCGGTCGCGTCCAGGCTGCCCCCCAGACCTACGACAAACGTATGGATGCTTGGCGATTGGCTGCGAGCCTGACGCAGCGACTCGACGGCGGCGTTGACAGCCCCAAGCGAGCTACAGGCATCACAGGTACAGCCGGCGGAGCTCTGACACAGCGGCTTGCCATCGGTGATGAGCACGATGTACTGCGCCCGCGACGCATCTCTGAGCGCGGAGTCGGCCGCAAGTGCGTTCACCGCACCACAGGTCGGCGTCAACGCCATACTGCCGGGCAGCGAATCAGCAGCGTCGAGCGTCGCCAGGATCGCGGCCTGGCTGCCATAGGTTGGGATGGTCACGAAGCTGCTGGTGCTACAGGTGCTGCCGGGGGCCGGAAACAGCGCCAGACCGATCGGCAGCTTGTCATCGTACTGCGCGAGTGCCGTCGCGAGCGCGCCCCGCACCACCTGCCAGCGCGACAGTTCCCCCGCCATGGGCGGCGTGCCGGCCATGGTGTTCAGCATCGAATTCGAGCGATCGACAAGGAACGCCAGATTGGGGCATGGCGTGGCGTGCACGGGGACTGGCCGAGGTAGCTGCGACAGCGTGACGAAAGCCACGATCCAAGGCAGGGCAGAAGCTAAGCGCGACATCGGGCACCCCCGCGGCAAGACGTTCGCTCCCTCATCATATCGTGACGAGGCGAGCGATCCGCGGCTGCCTGTCTGGCCTGCCTCAGCCGTAGCGGAATCTCCGACTGCTAGCGCGCGATGTCGAATGCGCAGCGCGCGCCGATCAGATCAGAGCGCGGCCCGCTTGGGCGATGAAACTCACGCGCGTAGGAACGCAGCTCGCTCGCCGGGCTCAAGAAAGTTCCGCCCCGACGAACCCGCACCTCCCCGGCGCCGGGACCCGCGGGATCGGCACAGCCCGCGCTGCACGCCCCGTAGGCTTTGGCGTCGAAGTAGTCGGCCACCCACTCGGACAGATTTCCTGCCAGATCGACTTGCCCGAACCCACCGCGCAGCATGCTGCCGCTGCGCTCTGATGCAAGAGTCGACCAGGGCAGACCGGAACAGCCTAGGCCCAAGAAATTGGCGCCCTGATCGCAGCCCACCGGATCGCTTGTCCCCCAGGGGAAAGAGCGCTCGTCCCGTCCGCGGGCTGCGCGCTCCCACTCCGCTTCCGTGGGCAAGCGACCGCCCACCGAGGTGCAGTACGCCGCGGCTTCCGACCACAGCAGGCAGCTCATGGGCAACATCTCATCGCCCGTCGCCCCTTCGGTCCAGGTTGCCCGATCGCTGGAGCAGCGCAGGCTCGCCAGTGACTCCGGAGCGACGGGAGCCGAGCAGCCGCCCTGCCCTAGGCAGCGACGATATTCCGCGACGGAGATCTCGTGCTCAGCCAGGCAGAAGCCGCTGCTCAGCGTGACGCTGTGGGCCGGCTGAGCCGAGCTCTCGCAGTCGGCTTCCATGGCGTTACAGCCCTGCCGAAAGCGACCGCCCGCGACATAGCGACTCCCCGTGGGACAGCGCGGCACGACGCAGCTTCCGGCGACGCAGCGCACCGCTTCCCCGGATAGGCACGATTCATCCGACTTGCACGCGGTAGAGACCGCGCCGCCGTCGCCACAGCCCAGCTCAGAGAGCAAGCCCAGGGTCAGAAGCCAAGCCAGGGCGCGCATATCAGCCCTGCACCACCGGCAGGGAGCGCTTGTTCGTGCGCAGCACCGCCTTCTTGTTCTCCCACTGCAGAACATTCAGCGTCTGGGCCGCGCTGGCCTGCTGCTGTTTCTCATCGGTGATGCGCTCGGGCTGATCGCAGGTCAGGTAGTTGTCGCGGTAGTTCGGCGAACGATAGCGCCGCATGAAGCGAGCGAAGTCGTAGCCATCCAGCAAGAACAGCAGATGCCCGGCATCGCTGTGCAGATGGCGGTTGAAGAGCAGGCTGAACGAGTCTTTGTACAGCCCACGTAGCTCGGCATCACCACGCAGCACTTCACGGCCGAGCCGCGCCGCGATAAAGGCCTTCTCGGCCAGCGAGGACGTCGTACGCGGCCGCCGCTGCCAGTTGCGCTCCATGCGATCCAGCAGGAGCGATGTGCCATAGGCCTGCTCGTACAACCAGATGTAGCCATCCATCAGCTCATCGCGGCGCATATGGCGCGGTTCGAAGACGACGTGGCGGGTGTCGTACTGATCCCAGCGCTCATGATCGAGGCGCCCAGCCGCCTTGAAGTCATCAAACAGCTTGGTGCCCGGCATCGGCGTCAGGATGCTGAAGAAGGGATACAAGATGCCGGTCTTCTGGATGAACTCCAGCGTCTGTTTGAAGACCGCCCGCGTGTCGGTATCAAAGCCGACGATGAAGTTGCCAACGACCGTGATCCCGCGCGCGTGGATGCGATCCACGGCCTCGGGGAAGGTCAGGCAGAAGTTCACCGGCTTATCCATGTCGTTAAGCGTCGCTTCGCTGACCGACTCGAAGCCGATGATCATCGTGGAGCAACCAGCGGCGCGAAACAGATCCAGCATCTCTTCGTCGTTCGCGACGTTCAGTGTGGTCTCAGCGGACCAGGTCGGGATCTGACCCGCCTCATAAAGCGGAATCAGCGCTCGCAGCAGGTCCTTGGTGTACTTCACGCGCGAGATGAAGTTGTCATCGACGATGTAAAGCGGCTTGCCGGCGGCGATCGGTCCGCGCCCCCGCGGCAGTCCGCGTAGCTCATTCACCACGCACTCGACCGGCTTGAAGCGAAAGTCCTGTCCCGAGATATCCGGCACGCTGCAGAAGCGACAGCGGAATGGACAGCCGCGCGTGGTCTGCAGCTGATGAAACAGGTACTGGCTGGTGTCGACCGCCCGCCAGGCCGGCACCGGGATGGCGTCCATCGGCGGATACCCCACGGCGTCGTAGCGCGACTTCAGCTTGCCCGCCTCTAGGTCGCGGACCACGTGCGGCCACAGTGCTTCCGCTTCGCCGGTGACGATGCAGTCGACGTGCTGCAGCGCTTCCTCCGGTCGCAGCGAGGCATGGATGCCACCCAAGATCACGCGCTTGCCGCGCGCTCGATAGCGCTGCGCAGCATCGTAGGCCTTCGACACGCACGAGGTCTTGGCCGAAAGAGCAACGACATC
>DAORCZ010000993.1:0-3385 GCA_035345735.1 Pseudomonadota bacterium
TCATGCACCGCCGCCCGTAGGCCCCGCTATAGAACGCCTCTCAAAAAAGGAGGGGGGGGCGATGGCGATGGTCACCTGAGACTCCGACTTCGCATCGTCTGCTTTCGATGGATATTAGTCAGCCGGACCATCTCCGAGGTCATTTCGCTTATATACCAATTGGTCCGGTGCTATGGAGCAACCAGGGGAAATCTCAATAGCCTGCACGCCGGCAGCATCAGCTGGCTTCTTGGCATATAAATCGTAAATAAAGCCTGTCCGATGTTTTTTCCCTGTGATGTCCTCGTAGGCAACACAGCCAACAATGCAGGGAAGAATCTTTACCTGGCCTCGCTCGAACATATCTTTATAAACATTTTCCTCGCCTCCGACGAGAACTTCGATCATCTCTAATCTCCCTGGGAAGATAGTTCTCTCAATCGAGATAGCACCACTTGGAATAGGAGTATTAACGATTTTTTCGCAAAATACCTTTTGCACTTCCAGAATTCCAATATCTCCTCGAAACGGAACAAGCAATCCCCGCGCTAGAACTTTTCGCACAGGACTTTCGCCAATAACACGCACCGTTTCTCAAGCCAAGCTATGCAGCAATGGATGAGCGTACTCCTTTGCTGGAGCTGCATTATTCCCCGATATCCCCGCGCGCTACGGGCGCTCACAGGGTGAGAAGAGGCGGAAGGATGTGGCGACAGGGTGGCAGGGATTTCTTGGGGGTCCATGCCTTGTGATCTCGCAGAGGGGTGCTCAATAATGCGCGCAGAGAGGCGGACATGAGCGAGCAAGCCCAGGCGATCTATGACTCGGCGATGAGGCTTTCGGTGGGGGAACGGTCGGCGCTGGTCGAGCGGCTGCTGCGGTCGCTGGATGACGATGCGTTATCGGACGGAGAGCTGGACGAGCTGACGGCGCATGACTCGGCGGAGCTGCGACTACGCGTCGCTGAAATCGAGCGCGGGCAGGTACAGGGCATCCCTTGGGCAGAGGTAGACGCACGCATTCGGAAGATCACGGGGGAATAGCCGGTGGGGCAAGTCGCCTTTGCTCCGCGGGCGCTGCATGATTTCGAGGCGGCGGCGGCTTGGTATCAGCGTCAACGCCCGGCGTTGAGTGCTCGATTTCGTAAGGCGGTAAACGACTGCATCAAGCGCATCGCGGCCACCCCTCGACTGTGGCCACGCATGAAGGAAGGTGCGCGGCGAGCCTCGGTGCAGGGCTTCCCCTATGGCGTCTACTACGTCGAGCGCGGCGACCGCATTCACATTGCCGCCATCATGCACCATCGTCGTCACCCCGACTCCTGGGCAGGCAGCGGTGGCCAGGGATTCGACGACACCAAGGAAGGCTAGCCTGCCCGCGACGAGCGAACGCAGCGAGCCCACAAGCAGGGGGGCGCGGCGAGCCGGCAAGGCTGACAGCATGACGAGGGACGGGGCGCGTTTGGGCTCGCCGGCGCTACTGCCACGGTGCCTTGCGGCGGTGCGTGCGGGAGCGGTCGATGGCGATGATGATGATGCCGCCCGTGAGCGCGACGCCGCCGCTGATGAGGAAGCCGAGGGCGGGGCCGGTGGTGGACACGACTTCGAGGGGGTTGCTGCCGACCTTGAGCTGGCCGTCGAACAAGCGCAGGGTCAGCGCGATGGTGAGGCCGGCTAGGCCGGCGCCGCCGAGGACCCAGCCGCCGACGCGCAGAAACTTTTCGCCGCGGGTGAGCGGCAGCGGCGCCAGCCCCAGGTCGATCGGCGGCAGGGGGCCTTCGCTGATCACGATCTGCTGCGTCAGGTCGTGGAAGTCGGCGCGTCGCAGGACCAGGGTGTGCGGGCCGAGGGTCAGGGCCAAGCTGCGCGGGGTGCGGCCGCGGTCGCGCCCATCGACGCTGAGCTGGGCCTCGGGCGTCGAGCGCAGCGGCAGGATGCCAAGCGGGCGGGCCGCGGTCTTGCGAGCGCGCCGCAGAAGCTCGGTCAGCCGGCGCTCCAGCCCCGGGCGGTCGCCGTCGGGAGACTCGTCGCGGAGGGTCCCGCTGATCTCTTCGGCGCGGACGTCGTAGGTGGCGACCGTGATCTGCACCGCCCCCGGCCGCCCAGCGACGGCGGGACCGCGGCGGAGGCCGACATCCAGCACATAGGGCACGCGGCTCTTTGCGCCTAGCTCGGCCAGGCAGGCGAGATCGCCGTCGCAGCCCGGCAGGAGCTGATCGGCGGTGAGCGGGCGACCCGCCCGACGATGCGAGACGGCGATGGCGGTGTCACGCTCGAGCGTTGCTTCGATCAGACGCCACAGCGCCGCGGCATCGACGCCCCCCGACGCCTGGCCGGTACTCAGCAGCACCAGGAACAGATCCATAAAGCCGACATCCCAGGCGCCCTGCATCGCGGTGACGTAGATCGGCTGATCGGGCGAGAGTGTGACCTCGCGCTGCAGCGGGGCCTCGGACCCGCGGGCGCGACGCAGGACATGGCGACCCGGCCGCAGGAGGAGCGGCCGGGCGAGGGGAAACCGGCCGGCCAGGTGGTCATCGACCCACAGGAACTCATCGCCGCTGGCCAGCACCTGCAGTTCGACATATTCATCGGCCCCCACCGGCGCCGCGAGGGCCGCCCGGGCTTCAGCGACGAGCTCAGCGTCCTCCGGCGGGGACGAGGCCGCCAGGCAGCGACGAAAATAGTCCAGCGCCAGCCCGCGCTGAGGCGCCGTCGCCGCCTGGCGCGCCGCCCAGCGCCCAAACCAACATAAAAGCTGCGGATGGGGGTTCTTTAGATAGGCAAAATTGAGCTGCTTTTCGGATGTTTCGAAGTCTTTATTTTGCAATGCGGCCTGAGCCAATTGCAGCTGCGGGCGCACATTCGCCAGCGGATCGGCCAGCGCCGGACAGGTATTCATCAAAATAATCAACCCGACAAAAACCGCCAAGATCCCGCCATAGGGCTGGGATTTGGTGGGGACCAGGGACCGATTGATTAATGATTTTCTTTGCATGAAAAGATCCCTGTCGGCGAGCAGAAATCACAAACATATTCTTTGCCAGCCGAGAGATATGTGTTGATTTCTTTACCATCCGCATTGCTGACGATGTGCTTGCCCGGCTTGTGCCAGACCCGCTCGCCCGCGACGCAGGCCCCGGCGCGCAGGCTCTGGATGCGATAGGAGGAGAGGTCGCGGCGGAGGCGCTCGAAGATCGCCTGCAGCGCGGTCTGCTGTCGCGCACTCGGCTGGCTGCGCTGTCCCCGCTGCACGGCTTGCATGGCTTCAAGCAGGTTGCCGCGGCGCTCGGCCTGACCGGCCTGGGCCAGCGCCTTCTCGACGGCCGGGGGCTCGGGGTTCATGGGCGGCGACGCCGGGCGGACCTCGGCAGGCCGCTTCGGCGGGGGCGGCGGCGGCGGGGTCC
>DAORCZ010000994.1:0-3385 GCA_035345735.1 Pseudomonadota bacterium
CTTTTGCGGCCCCGGATTGTCCTGCTCGTTGACCCCGAATATGGGCAGCCTGCCCACAGGGGTCTGCACGCCAGCGAGCGCTTCTACGAACACCAGTGGTGAGTTTGGAGCGGCCTGCGCCTCGAGCGAAGACTGCTTGAGCGGAGCGTGCGAAGGCGGCGCCTGCGCCGTCAATCTCAAAAACACCTTCTGTACGGCCCCTCCGGCGCAGACAACGCCGAGCAACGGTTCATTGAGTTTTTGTCCTGAAAATGTAGACATATATTATGATAATAATGATGGGCAAGGAAGTCTGAATGATCTGACAATCACAGTCTATTCCCGGAAGCGTTCATATCCCAGGCAGTGCACGACCAACCCTGGGGGGCTAAGTGGAGGTACTTTTACCCGCTGCGAGTTCGCTGACGTAACCAGTTCCTCGACGACATTCAGCACATTAATCGACCTGAAACTCAGCGGATCGGATGGATTAAAAGTAGACAAGATTAATTTATTCAATACATCTTCTGCCGGTTTTGTCACATACACCTGGGATGTTAGCAATTTTTCGAACAAGCTAAACTGCAATTGCCACGGATGGGACGTCACCGGGTGGGATTATTGCTGGTTGGATAAATCTGGCAATGGCAGCAAGAATAGAATGCAGTTAGACGTGAGTAATGGTGCTAACGATGCTCGCTGCTATTATAGTCAATAAGGGACCCAATAGCTCCGACACGACAAGGTGCGGCCCGCCGCCCAGGGAGCAGGTTCGTTCATCTGGTCAGCGGGGATGTGCATCGTGCTGGGCACCCACTCGATGATGGCTTTGTGCAGACTGGCACGGCCGCGGACAGCACATACATCGACTATGCACGGTTCATCGGCGGCGAAACCTGGCTGGCCGTTCGTGAGTATACCGACTGCTATTATGCGTTGCTCGCTCGGCAGAGCGCTTCTCTGGCAACGATCGGATCAAGGAAATCTCTTTTCTCGACGGGTGGGCTTAATTGGCGGGGCGTACGATCCGCTTCGTCTACTGGATTATGTCGATATCACAGAATTTGCCTTTCCCGCAGACTACCAGGCGATATCGCGAAGAGTATTTTGCAATTTAACCAGCGGTCATCACTAGCCCTTTCCGGTGCTGGTGGCAATTCCATAATACTCAATCATGCCAACCACCAACGTGACCACACTCGCGGCCAGAGAATACCAAATAAACTTGGTCCGCGTGGACATCAGACCGAAGAGGAAGGGGAGCAGGGCGCAGCCCCCCTGCAGAAATAGCGAATAGGCCAACCAATGATCATAAGGATTGTATACGGATACGAAATGCGGCTTCGACGCGACCCATCCGGTGAGCCCGACGTTGAACAGGCCCAACGCCAGCCAGGTCAACAGGCTCGCCGTGGCCAGCCTGGCGTACAGCCGGTGTCGGGCGTCCCTGGCGGGGTCGACCTGGATGCTCCCCTCCGTCTCTTGACTCGTCATCAGCTCCTCCTGGCTGGCGCCGTCAGCTCTCGGCCGGCCTGTCTACGTGGGCGGATCATGGACTATGCAGCTTCAGCATAGCGGGTGCCGCGGAACGGCAAAAACACATTTTGATATAGGTCTAAACCATAGACCGTAAGAACATGCACACCCTGGAGGCGCGCATGGGGATATTCGATTCCCGATACGCGACACGCGCATTCTTTCGTTCCTGGTTTGCGCTGGGACGGCTCCGCAGGAATGGGCGAGTGTAAGCCCGATCGGGCCCCCGAGATCAGTCTTTCGCGTAGACGCTGAGCTGGAGGCTGGACGAGAGACAGGCGGGGCTCTTGTTGTTCGCGCGGGCCGGGGACGGGAGGTAAGCCCAGCCCACGCGTCCGGGGCCGAGCGGCACCAGCTGGTCCTGCTCGCCCCAGCCAGCGTTCGTAAGCGTCTGGTCGGGGCCAAGCGGTGTGCCGCTCTGATCCACCTGCCTGACATGGAACGCGCCGGGGATCCGGAACGAGTCATCGATGTTCATGTTCGCGGCCATCGCGGCCTGCTGTTCCGCAAGCGTCACCATCTCGCCATATCCCAGCAGGAACGTTCCGTTCCCCAGCGATACGAGCTGCGGGTACGAGTAGAAAGTTCCGGAGTTATCGACCAGCCACTTGATCGAGCCGACCAGGTTCCCGTCCTGATCGTACCGAGCCAGGCCAATGGACGACACCGGTCCCGACGCCCGGAAGTTGGTGCCCGGGCCGAACGCGGTGCTCGCTCCCGCGATCACCCCCAGGTAGCCGCCGTCGTCGAGCGGCAGCAGCGAGGTGGGACCGCCGCCGAAGTTCAGCGACTGCCAGAAGGGCGCGTTCTGCACGCCCTTGCTCGTGCCTTTCTCTGCGTGGACCCAGATGCCGGCGAAGCCCCCGGGGTTGGGGTCCAGGCCCAGGTCGCTGCCACACGTCACGGCATACCGACTGTTCGCCGGGTTATACGCGAGGTGGTTAAAGAGCGTGTGTCCGCTCGCGCAGCCCCAGGTCCAGCCGCGGCTCAGGTTGATGGAGTAGTTCGAGCGATCGACGATGAGCAGCGCGTCGCCCTCGTGCCGCTGGTTTCCGTCGGGTCCGTAGACCGTGGACTTGAGCGAGAGGCCGTAGCTGTTGTCCTTTTCGCCGTACACGAGCTCTTGCCGGCCGTACTCCCAGCTCCCGATCGCCTTGCTTGCGACGTAGGTCTTGGGCGCGGCGGAGAGATCGCCGGTTGGCCACTCGTACAGCCACTCTTCGTCGCTGGTGGTCTTGCCATCGGCCGAGACGGGCTGCGTCAGCCAGTTGCGCGCAGCCGTGTCGGTGATCGCGGCCACCATGTCCTTGGTCGGCGCGCTGTTCTTCGATGCGTAGGTGGGGCGGCGGCAGAGCACGCCAATCACCGAGCAGTCGCTCTTGGCGGCGATTCCGTGCATCTCGCTGCACTCTGGAAGCTGTCGCGGGGCGCCGCTCTGCACAAGGCTTGATCCCTGCAGGTCGGCCGTAAACACCACGCCCGAGTTGCCCGCGAGCCCGTTCTCACTGGCCGATACGACGGTCGAGCTGGTGAGGGTCGCCGACACATATAAGCGCGGCGTACCCGCAGGTGTGGTGCACGAAGCAAAGTACATGCGCCGCGGCACCACCGGCGTCGGATCGTAGGCAAGCAGCCGGATGGTCCACGGCGACTCGCACGCGGCCATGAGCCCGCCGGGAACCGTCAGCGCTGTGCTCGTAGTCGTCCCCGTCGCATTGTTGCCACCACAGCCGAAGCTCGCAAGCGCGGCAAACGAGAGAACAGAGCACGTGAGCGACCACTTCATCGTCGGACTCCTTTGCGGGAACTGTCGTGCGAACGCATCGGGCACACTGCCCATCTTCGCAATGGTAGGGGATGGCCAGGGAGC
>DAORCZ010000995.1:0-3382 GCA_035345735.1 Pseudomonadota bacterium
ACCTGCGGATGGGCTCGCTTTTTCGTTCGTGAATTGGGCGCATTCTCCGCAGGACATAGACGTGTTATGCTCTCTGAGGGTTTCTAGTACCTCGACGGATCGCCATGATCGGAAAGCTAGTCGGCCACTACAAAGTCGTCCGCAAGATTGGTGAGGGCGGCATGGGCAGCGTCTGGGAAGGGCTGCACGAAGGCATCGGCCGACGCGTCGCCATCAAGATCCTGCGCGCTGAGTATTCCAAGGAAGCCAATCTGGTGACGCGCTTCTTCAATGAGGCGCGCGCGGTCAACATCGTCTCGCATCCGGGCATCGTCGGCAGCTTCGACTATGGCCAGCTGGAAGACGGCACAGCGTACATCGTCATGGAATACATCGACGGTGAGACGCTGTCGGGGCGCATCAAGCGCGTGCGCGGCTCGCTGGGGCCGGACGCACTGCGCATTGGGCGACAGATCGCAGCAACGCTCGCGGCGGCGCACGGCAAGGGCATCATCCACCGCGACATGAAGCCCGACAACATCATGATCGTCGCCGACCCGGAAGCACCGGGCGGTGAGCGGGCCAAGGTCCTCGACTTCGGCATTGCCAAGATCGCGTCGGAGCACGAGCAGGGCAAGCAGAACACGGGCTTGACGCAGGCGGGCGCGGTGATGGGCACGCCGCGCTACATGTCTCCTGAGCAGTGTCGCGGCGCGGCCAAGGTGGATGTCAAAACCGACGTCTACGCGCTCGGCATCATGATGTTCGAGATGCTGACCGGCAAGCCGCCGTTTGACGCCGATGGCACCGGCGCGCTGATGGCCCTTCATATCTACAGTCAGCCGCCGCAGCTACGCGAGGTCGATCCCAGCATCCCACCGCATATCGAGCAGCTGGTTGCCTCGATGCTGTCGAAGGATCCTGCGGCGCGGCCATCGATGACCGAGGTCGTGCAGCGGATCGAAGGCTTCGGGGTGAAGGGCACCGGCGTGCTCTCTGTGGTGCGGGCCCCAGGCGGCAGCGCCCCGGGACTTGAGACCAGTCCGTTCGCGTCGGCCATCAGTCACTCCTCCGGCGTGCAAGCCGTGGTTGCCGAACCCTCGGGACCGAACACGACCTCGCGGCCTTCTCTGGCTGGGGTCGGGCAGACGCAAGATCCGACGAAGATCCGCGCCCCGGGCGAGCGGCTGAAGCGGCTGGCGATCCCGGCGGCAACCGCGATCGTGCTTTCGGCGATCGGCTTGGCGGTGGTGCTACGACGTCCCGATCCGCAGCCGACGATCGCGGTGCAGCCGACCGTGAAGAACATCGTGTGGAAGATCGAAACCACTCCTCCTGGCGCCGAAGTCCTACGCGCCTCGGACGGCAAGGTGCTGGGCGTGACGCCGTGGCGCAGCGAACAGGCGGCAAGCGGCGGCAAGTTGGGCATCACTCTGCGGCGAGCAGGCTTTGTAAATCGCGAGCTGCAGCTGCAGCAGGACGCTGACGTCAGCGAGACGATCGAGATGAAAGCTGATCCCGCGACAGCGCCTGAAAAAACGACGCCATCGAGCGGTACCACCAAGCCCGGGAAGAAACCCGGCAAGCCGGCGAAGAAGAAAAATGACGACCCGTTTGCTCCTGTCCGTTGACCGTGCCCGCTCCTTCCACTGGACACTAGCCGCCTTCATCCTGCTGCTTGGGTTGAGTGTGCCGGCGCTCAGCCGCGCTGAAACGGCGGGAGAGAAGCCGACGTCGCAGCAGCTGATGCAGCGCTATCAGCGCGCGGTCACGCTCTACAACTCGGGCCAGTACGACAAGGCCATCGAAGAATTCCAGGGGCTGTACGAACAGAAGCCGCAGCCCATCCTGCTGTTCAATCTGGCGCAGGCCCATCGCAAGGCGGGTCACCGGGCGCAGGCCCTGGACCTGTACGAGCGCTACCTGCGCGAGGCTCCGAGCTCTGAGCTGAGCGCTGAGACGAGCGGCTACGTCACCGAGCTGAAGAAGCAGATCGAAGACGAGAAGCAGGCGGAGAAGGCGGCGGCCGATAAAGCGGCAGCCGATAAGGCGGCGGCCGATAAAGCGGCGGCAGAAAAGCAGCAAGCGGATAAGGCCGCAGCAGAGCAGGCCGCGCAGCAGTGGAAGAAGAAGTACGGCCCGGCTCGCCCGCTGAACTTGGCGAAGTGGGGCGCCGTCGGTGTTGGCGTGGCGCTGGTGGTGGCGGGGGCCGTCCTCATCGCCGTCGATGGGCAGCCCGTCTGTCCGGCAGACATGCCGCAGATGACCGGGCAGAAGCTCTGCCCCAATGAGCTCGACACCAAGGTGGCGGGCATTGGTGTGCTGGTGGGGGGTGTGGCTGCCCTCGGCGGCGCAGCCGGTCTGTTCTATGCCGACTATCGCTACATGCGGGGAGCTCAGGAAAAGGCTCCGGCACTGGCCTTCAACGTCCGCTTCTAAAGAACCTCGATTGGCTTAGCGGTGAGGATGCAAATGACGCTCAAACGGCTATCGCGACTTGGCTCGCTTGGTTCATTGCTGGCGTGGTCCTGTGGCGCAGCGGCTCTGCTATCGCTTTCGAGCACCGGCTGTACCCGCGTTACATCGGGATTCTGCACGCTCGATGAAGAGTGCAAGCTGGGTCAGTTCTGCGCGCTTCCGGCCAGCGAGTGCACATCGGGCACCGTGATTCGTGGCGAATTCTCGGGCGGTCAGCAGGTTCCTCCGACGGCAAGTCCGGCAGAAGGTACGTTTTCGTTGCTCGTCAACGAGAGCGGTGGACCGAGCAGCTACACGCTCAAACACACAGTCGCCAACGCGACCAAGGTCGAGCTCTTCCTGGGCCGCATCGGCAAGGTTGGGACGCGCATCCGCGACCTGCCGCTCGACACGGCGGGAACGTTGACCCTGGATCCCGATACCGTGCGCGCGATGAAGGTGGGCGACTACTATCTGCAGATCTCGTCGCCCGCGTTTACAAACGGCGAAGCGCGAGCCCAGCTGTTTTCCCTAAATCCCGATGACGGACGCGACGTGGTCATGCTGCGAGCGCCGCTGTCGGGGCGAGTGAGCAGCCCGGGCAATAACTCGCCAGCCAAGGGCAGCGTGCAGATCACGCTCGATGAGCCAAACGGCACGCTGGCCTATACCCTGCAACACTCGGGTCTGCAGGGCACGGTGACCGGTCTGCACCTGCACCGCGGTGGTTTCAACGTCAACGGCCCGCACGTGCTGGACCTGCCAGCTTCAGCCCAGTCGCCGCTCACCGGAATCCTGGATGCAGCGACGGTGACGCAGCAGCTAGAAGATCCGATGCTGTATCGCTCGCAGAAGCACCTGTGGCGCATGCTGATCAAGAGCGGGCTCACCTATCTGAACGTGCACAGCGATGCCTTCGTCAAGGGCGAGCTGCGTGGTCAGCTCC
>DAORCZ010000996.1:0-3381 GCA_035345735.1 Pseudomonadota bacterium
GCTACGACATCGGCGCCGTCGAGTTTGGACCCTAATCCCCCCGCTCGCTGACACCGCGGGCTTGCAGGTAGCAGGCGACCGCGGTGTTCCAGCGCTACCGGCGCGCGATCGGTCCCTGAGGCATCGGCGCGTTAGCGGAAGCAGAGGGGTTGTAGATGGGCAGCGGCGCCTTGAGGGCAGCCGGTGTTGGATTCGGGCCCTGCGCCGGCCACTGCACAAGACCCTCGGTCGACCAATCGCTGTTGAAGGTCTCGATAAACAGCGCCGTGTCTTCCTCGCCCGCGAGCTGAATCCCCAGCTCGCGATTGAAGTTGAGCGAATTCCCCGAGATGTTCTGCGAGCCCATAAAGGCGATGGCGCTTACGCCCCCTGCATCGGCGAGCAAGACCTTGGCGTGGATGTACATGTGGTCTGGGCCAGCGACAAACAGGCGGATCGTGACGCCCGCTGCGGCCAGCTGGCTGTACTGCGAGGCGCTCTCGTAGACCGGCGTGCCGCTATCACCCATCTGCACGTTGCCGGTGAGCAGAATGCGAACCTGCACCCCGCGCTGCGCGGCGGCGGCGATGGCACTCACGATCTGCGCGTCGGCCATCTCCTCGTTGTAGACCATCAGCGTCTGCTGAGCGGCATTGATGAGCTGCAGGAGGACCGCCCGGGCATTGCCCTGGTCAACCGCGCCGGCCGTCGTGCTCGGCCCGTACGAGGGGTAGCTCCCCCCGTTGGGGTAGTAGTTCGGCAGGCCCGTGCTGCCGTTGCTCCACACCAGGCCATCCTGCGAGCTCGCGAGGCTGTTCGTCTCGTTGCCGGACGGGCCTTGGAAGTCGGACGCGAAGATGGCGGCGATCTGAGCGACCAAGGTTCGGTCCGTCAGAACCGCGCCGAAATCACGCAGCGGAAATCCCTTCATATGCGGATGCGCGGGCCCCCAAAACTGCCACGGCATGGGGAACGGCAGACCAGCACTGCTGCCCTGGTCGCTCGTCATCCAGGCGTAGCGGCACAGGTTCATCGTCAGAACGAGGACTCGGGCGCTGTCTGAAAGCTCGGCGGCGGGCAGGGCCTTCCCCTTGCGCGTGGCGTCGATGAGGATGGTCTTCTGGTGCGTGATCGAGAAGTTGTTCGCCGACCAGACGAAGGCCAGCGAGCCATTTCCTGGCGCGCGCACAAGCGCATCGATGACGGCGTAGACCTGGTCGTAGCGCGAGTCCAAGCGATTGTTTCCAACGTAGAACTGGCCGTTGAACAGCACGCAGATCTCGACGCCCCGGGCCTTGGCCGCGCACAAGGCTTCGGTCACGGGCGGTCCACCCATCTCGTAGATCGGGATGGCGATCGATTGCCTGGCCGCGGCGAGCGAGGTGCACACCACCTGCCAATCGTCTTCGGGCTCGCGCCAGATCAGCTGCGGTCTCACACTGGGCCAAGCAGTGTTCATGGGACACCCATCGAAGGAGTTTGGGGCGGCGTATTAGGCGTCTTTTTGAGGCAGGGCGGACTCTGGACTGGACGACTCAGCTTGGCGGATCCAGCTGCGATGCAGGGCGATGCCCTGTTCAGGATCGATATCCGGTAGCTGCTTGGCACTGTCGCGCCAGGCCTGTTCCAGCGAGTCGGTGACGCGACAGGGATACGGCGCACGCATCAGCACAAAGCCAGCCCGCAGGAGCGCGCGAAAGATCGTCGAGTCCGAGATGATCCACAAAAGCAGCGTCGAGCGATCGATGCTCTCTTTGTGCTTGCGGCGAATGCCCTCGATCAGCTGGCGATCGGTCTTGGACATCTCGTTCCCATGCGTGAACTGGTTGACCCAGACCAGCGACTCCTGGCGCGAAGTGCGGAGGAATCGATCGAGCTCACTGGCATAGCGAGCGAAGCAGCCACTGGGCGATCGCGAGGGATCGGAGTAGCTGATGACAACCGGGCCAAGCTGGGCCAGGAACACACCCGGCTCGGCGAAAAGTAGCCGCGAAGCAACAGGGGGCATTAAAGCTAGTAAATCACGACTCCGTCGACCCCAGCGCGGCTTCTCTTGCGTTGGCGCTGCGCTCGCTCCAGAACCCCAGCCGGGCGGGCGGTGTTGGCGAGATCGGTAGCATCGCGTCCTACACATCTCGACACTGCAGCCCGTAGGAAGTGCAGGCACTGTCGCAACGCCGATCACTGAGGAGGGAAATCGGCTCGCAGGTACGTGATGCAATCGAAGCACGCAGACAGCCGCCGCGTTAGGTGACGATCGCCCCGAAAACCCTCGGGCTGGCTGACTCCACGCGACCTAAAAAGCGCAGCATCGCCTCGGCGACCTGCTCGGGCTGATCGGCGGTGGCGGCGTGGCCAGAGTCGCGAATGACTTCTAGCTGCGCGTCTTTGAGCCGCCCCAGGTAGGCCTGTTTGGCGGCTACCGGCGTGTAATCTCCGTCGGAAGCCAGCACCAGCACGGGGCAGGCGATGGCCGGAAGCTCATCAAGGACAGTCCAGCCAATCAGCCCGCGGGTGGCGCGCAGGTAGGCGTCGCGATCGTTTCGGCCCAGGCGCTCTTCGATGCGGCGACGCTGCTCCGCTTGTTCCGGGCGAGGGAACAGCTTCCCGGCGAGAATGCGCGCCAGTCCAGCCGGTCCCAGGACGCGCAAGAGCAGGAGCCGCGTCGCCATCAGCATGCGGAAGCGCAACGACCGCGGCACCATGTCCGGCCCGCTGTTGACGATGACCAGGCTGCGCACCAGATCCGGCCGACGCACCGCCAGCTCGAAGGCCAGCATGCCGCCCATCGAGATGCCCGCAACGTGGATCCCCGACAGGCCGCGCCGATCGCAGAAGGCTGCGAGGTCGGCGGCAAACAGCGGAACGTTGTAGGCACCAGGTGGCTTGTCGCTGCGCCCGTGCCCTCGGACATCAGGCGCGATCAGCCGATGCTTCTCGGCGAGTCGCGGCGCGACCTCGTCCCAGTCTGCTGCCGTCGAGCCCAGACCATGCAAGAGCAGCAGCGGCGAGCCAACCCCTTGTTCCTCGTAATGCAGCGAAACCTCGTCGAGCTGAATCTTCGGCATGCGTGAACCTCGCAGTGCGCCCCGCGTTAGTAGTCTAAACGTTCGTTCATCCAGTCTTGGATGGCGTTTCCGACGAAATTGTAGCAAATTTGTGAACGGTCGTTCAGACATGATGAGAGCGCACTCACGTTCCACTCCGCGAGTCAGAAACCCGCCGGCCGCAGGCCTGCCACCTGATGCCCTGCCAGCCGGCACATCCGGGCGGATCTTGCAGAAGGCGCTGCGCCTCTTTGCTCGCGATGGCTTTCACGGCACTTCCGTCCGCGATCTGGCCAGGCAGTGTCGGCTGCAGCCGGGGGCGCTTTATGTGCACTTTCCCTCGAAGGAGCACATC
>DAORCZ010000997.1:0-3379 GCA_035345735.1 Pseudomonadota bacterium
CGGGAAGGCGGCGTGCTGCCCAGCCAGGGCGAAGCCGGCACCACGGCGCGGTCGGCATACACCCCGCCGCGCAGCGCCGCTGACAGCCCCGATGGATCGCGCGGGAAGACCTTGAAGCTGTAGTGAATATGGCCGGCGGTCGGCAGCCGACGACGCGCTTCGCTGATCTGATCTTCGATCTCGCGCACCGGATAGCTGCCGTCGCTGACGCGGTTCGTGGCCAGCCCGGGGAAGATGTGTCGGCCGGCTTTGTTTTCGCCCCGCCACCAATCGACAAGCGCCGTAAAGCTCTGTGCTGGTGGGGCGATCGGCCAGTAAAGCTGCGGCGCGTGATAGTCCAGCCAGCCCTGCCCCAGCCACAGCCGCGAGTCGGCATAGAGATCGTTGTACGCGTCGAGCCCGACGATCCCTGGCGGATTGCCCGGACGCCAGATACCAAACGGTGCGATGCCGAAAAGGACGCTGGGCTTATCGGCTTTGATGCGGGCGTATAAGCGCTGGACGAGCTGATTGACATGGTCGCGTCGCCAGTCGGCACGGCTCAGCGCACCGCCCGCCGCCTTGTATTTGGCCCAGTTCGCGTCGTCGGGAAAGTCGCCGCCTGCCGGGTAGTACGAGCGGTAGGGATAGAAGTAGTCATCGATGTGCACGCCATCGATGTCGTAGCGGCGCACGACATCGCTGATCACATCCAGGGTGTAGCTCTTGACGTCGGGCTCGCTGGGGTCAAGCCACAGGTAGCTGCCGACGGTGCGCACCAGATCAGGGCGGCGCTTGCTGATGTGGTTTGCCGCCATGCCCGCCGCCGTGCCGGGCAGCGCGACGCGATAGGGATTGAACCAGGCGTGCAAGAGCAGGCCGCGCTTGTGCGCCTCAGTCGCCCAGAACGCCAGCGGATCGTAAGCCGGACTGGGGGCCTTACCGCTCTGCCCCGTCAGATAGGCCGACCACGGCTCGATCGTCGAGGCATACAGGGCATCGGCGGACGGCCGTACTTGCAAAACAATTGCATTTAAGGAAAGCGCGTGGGCGCGGTCGAGGATGGCGATGGCTTCCGCTTGCTGCTGCGCGCTCGTCAGGTTGTTCTTCGATGGCCAGTCGAGGTTGTAGACGGTGGCCACCCAAGCAGCGCGCAGCTCGCGCGGGGCCGAGGGGATGGTGGCGGCAGCCAAGAGGGCATCGTCTTCGGGCGGTGCATCGAGCGCCGACAGGTCACCACCGCAGCCGCTGACCGCAAGCCACAGAGCCCCGCCGAAAGCGCTCGGAAGTGCAGTGGTGCGCAGTCGGGGGCGGGGATGGGCGTCCGCACGTCGGAAGGGGATTGTCTGCATGGCTGCGGCGTAGCACGCGCTGTCACGACAGGCGAGGCGGTTCTGCAACCGCAGCAGAAATTGCGCGCGGCGCTTGTCGCCGGGCCGCCGCCTCTGTTACACAGCGGGCTTCTCGTCTGAGGAGGTCGTTATGTCGAGGGTCTCTCGCTTATCGCTGCCGCTCGTCTCGCTGCTGCCGTTCCTGACTACGTCTAGCTGCGACCACGAGCACAACCATATGCATGATCCGCCCGCTCCCTGCGCGGCGGCCGGCATCACCGCTGCGAGCCGCTTCCCCGGGGGCAGTCGCGACGGGCATCCCGATCCGCTGGGCACGAGCGTCCGCAGCCAAGCCCGCGCCGCACGCATCAGCCAGGCCGCCTGGATCCGCCAGCCGGAAAACGCGCGCCAGAAGATCCACGAGGGCGACTTCCTGCTCATCAACGACAAGATCGCCGTCTACGTCGAAGCAGCCGGCGACTCCGACGGCTATCAGGGCCTGGGCGGCGAGCTTTTGGCCATCGAGCCGGTCGGCGCCGATGGTCTGCCAAGCGGCACCTCGCAGTACGGTGAGTCGTTCCTGGTGTTCGGCGGTCAAGCCGTCGGTCCCGAGGGACCCGAGAGCATCACCGTGCTCAACGACGGGCGCGATGGCAAGGCCGCGATCGTGCGCGTCACCGGCACGCTGCGCGACGTGCCCTTCTTGTCGACGTTTGCCGGCATCCTGGGCGAGCCGAGCAACCTGCCGGCGGCGCTCGACTACGTGCTGGAGCCGGGAGCAGAAAACGTCGTCCTGCGGGTGTCGCTGATGAACCCCGACACGCGCGACATCGACTTCAGCAACAGCCAGATCTTCGGCTTCTTCCACACCTCGCGCAGCGAGCGCTTCACCGCCGAGACCGGCTTCGCCGAGCCGGCGAGCAGCGTCGCCTGGGTGGGCTTTGACAACCCCGGGCACAGCTTCGCCTTCCGCCTCAAGAGCGGGCCCGTGGGCTACATCACCGAGCGCTCCGGCTTCGAGGCGTATCGCGGCTCGGGCTTGAAGCTGGGTGCCTGCGAGAGCAAGACCGTCGACTATGCCGAGTGGATCGTCGCTTCCGCCGGCGTCGATAGCCTGCGCAGCGCCATTCGCCGCGTCGATGGCGGCGACACCTGGCACATGATCCACGGCCACGTCAAAGACGACGCCATGGGCGCAGTCGCCGGCGCCCTGGTGCACGCCGTCGATCCCAGCGGTGCCTACATCACGCGTGCCATCACCGATGGCGATGGCGACTTCATGCTATCGGTGCCGCCGGGGCAGCCGGTGGACCTCGTGGTCACCATCGACGCCCACACGATGTCGACCAAGCAGCGCGTGACCCCGACCGATGCCGATCACGAGGAGGTGACGCTGACCTTGCCGCGCGGCGGCACGCTGGACGTACAGGCCAAAGATCAAGGCAGTGGCAAGGCGCTGCCGGTGCGCATTCAGATCATTCCGCAGACTCCCCCGCCGGCCATCCCGCACAGCTATGGCGTGCACACGCCGCGCAACAGCCGCTCGGTCCTGGCGTGGTCGGCAACCGGACGAGAACGCTTCGCCCTGCCGCCGGGTCCTCATCGCGTACTGGTCAGCCACGGTCCCGAGTGGGAAATCAGCGACAGCAACGTCACCATCGAAGCCGGCAAGACGGCGAGCGTCAGCGCGGACCTCTTGCACAGCGTCGATTCGGCGGGCGTCATGTGCGCCGACTTCCACATCCACTCGTTCTACTCGGCCGACTCGTCGGATCCGGTGCCGCTCAAGGTCACCAGCGCCATCGCCGATGGCCTGGAGATCCCGGTGTCGAGCGAGCACGAGTGGATCATCGACTTCGATCCGGTGATCAAGCGCCTGGGTCTTACCGACTGGGCGTTCGGCATGTCGTCGGAAGAGCTGACGACGTTTACCTGGGGTCACTTCGGCGTCGTGCCGATCACGCCGCGCCCGGAAAAGGTCAACAACGGCGCCGTGCCCTGGCTCGGCAAGCCCCCCGGTCAGGTCTTCGCGGATGTCCACGCCCTGCCGGAAAAGCCGTTCCTGATCG
>DAORCZ010000998.1:0-3379 GCA_035345735.1 Pseudomonadota bacterium
AAAGCATCCACCTCCCCCCCCCGCAGCTGCTCGGGAGCCATGTATGCAGGCGTCCCGAGCAACGCCCCCGTGCGCGTGAGGGAGTTTGGGGCGTCGAGGGGGGTGGCGGGAGGGGAGTTGGTTTTGGGGAGGGCGTCGGGGGTTTCGAGGAGGCGGGCGAGGCCGAAGTCGGTGACGCGGACGCGGCCGTCTTGGCCGACGAGGACGTTGTCGGGCTTGAAGTCGCGGTGCACGACGCCTTGGCGGTGGGCGGCGGCGAGGCCGCGGCCGGCGGCGAGGAAGAGGGTGAGGACTTCGCGCCAGGTGAGGTCGGGGCTGCGGCGGAGGGTGTCGCCGAGCGTTTCGCCGACGACAAGCTCCATGGCGACGTAGATCTGGCCGGAGAAGGCGCCGACGTCGTAAATGGTGATGACGTTGGGGTGCGCGAGGCGGGCCATCAGCTTGGCTTCGCGATCGAGGCGCTCTTCGGCGACGCTTAGGTGTTCGGGGCGCAGGAGCTTGAGGGCGATGTCGCGGTCGAGCTTGGGATCGTAGGCGGCGTAGACGATGCCCATGCCGCCGGCTCCGACGACGCGGCGCACGATGAACCGGCCCAGGACATCGCCCGGCCGGAGCTGCACGCCAAGCCGGGTGGGAACGGGGATAGCGGCGTCGGGGGCGGCGGCGGCGGCCTCTTCGGTGGGCGCCCGGCCGCGAGCCGATTCAGCGACGGCCAGCCGGCAGTCGCTGCAGGTATCGATGTGGGTCTCGACGGCGTCGCAGGCGGCATCGTCAAGCTCGCCCTGGACATATCGCGCAATCGTCTGTTCAGCGAGACAGTCCATATGCGCTGGGTCGGCCGACGGTCGCAAACCGCCCGAATTTCCGTCGCTACCGACGCCAAGCAGCCCCCTTTCGGCAGATTGCGTTAGCGTTTTATTAACTAATTACAATTAGTTACTGAGTCCTATTATTCATCGATCGCGAATATTTTTCGCGCCCTAAATTTGCTAAATAAAATCAGACCCTTGGCGGTGCCCGATCGCACTTTTACGAAGCGGGGGAATGCGCGTCGTCGCGGGGCGGTTCGGCTGCCGACGAGGAACTCTGCAGGGCGTTGACGGTCTTGCGGATGCGCTCCCGCAGGGGGTGGAGGGGATTGCCAGGACCGACACCGTAGGTCCAAGTCTGGGTGTCCAGGTGATAGATGTCGGACGTGATGGCACCGACCTCGGGATACTCTTCGGCAATGCGGCCGACGCGCTGGGCGCCAAGGATGCGCAAGAAGGGCAGCGGGGCGAGGTTGGGCCAGGGGGCGCTCACCACGGTCAGGAAGATGTGGCGATGGCCGCTGTCGGCGAGTTCCAGCGCAGCGGCGAGGGCAAAGGCCGGGGCGTAGATGCGCAAGTTGTCGATGCGCAGCAAGGCCAGC
This sequence comes from Pseudomonadota bacterium, assembly GCA_035345735.1. Lineage (GTDB taxonomy): Bacteria > Myxococcota_A > Polyangia > Palsa-1104 > JAEUJZ01 > JAEUJZ01. The sequence continues at coordinate 1,412 of DAORCZ010000998.1, forward strand.
TGTTCGAAGTAGCCGATGCGGCTCGACAGGATGGCGGCGAGATCGAGGCCGGGTCGGCCGCTGGGATCACTCTGCCAGTCGATGCGCTCGGCGCGGGCCCAGAGCTCGCTCTGCCGCAAGAGGGGGTCAGGTAGGGTGATGGCGAAGCCGAGCAGGCGGCCATCGGCTTCGAGCAGTGAGACGTGGGCCTGCTCGACATAGAAGGCGTAGCGGTCGGGGGAGGAGCCGAGCAGAAAGCCTCCGCCATGGAGCGCTGGGATGCCGGGGGCGATCATCAGTGATCGCTTGACGGCGCAGATGGCGTCGATGTCGGCGAGCGTGGCGCGGCGAATCTTCGGCTGCATCTACGAATCCACGCGTTTGAGCTCGCCAGCGTCGCGGACGAACAGCACCGGCCCCCGACGTAGCTGTGCAATCGCCTGCCACAACGAGGACACATCGTTGTTCCCGGCGAGTGGTTCGGGAAGCTCGTGGGGCTGCCGCGTGAGCTGGTACCACGGCAGGCTGGGGTCATGGTGGTGCGTGGCGTGCTGGTTGAAGTTGAGCAGCAGCCAAGAAAACACGCGCTGCTGCGGCAGAGATCGAACGTTGTGCCGCACGTCGCTGCCGAAGCTGACGCGGTAGTGATAGATGTACAGCAAAAGGGAAAAGACCCAGGCGAAGGGAATGAGCGGCAGGACGAAGCCGACGAGGAAATCGGACATTCCCAAGGAGCGGAATAGGAAGAGGTGAAAGGCGAGCGCCGCGGCCAGCTCGCCCCAGGCGCGCAGACGATCAGCCCAGCCGAAGCCGCGAAAGACGGGGGAGATGCGCTGCGATAGCCGGGTTGGAACGGCAAGAAACAGGACAAAGGAGATCAGCGTGTGCACGAAGAAACCGCCTAGGAACACGCAGAAGATCCAGGCCGCGCGATAGTACAGGCGGCCCATCCCGGTCGGGCGGCGCGACAGCACGAAGGTATCGAGGGCCGCGGTGGCGGGGTCGCGACGGTTCGCGCTGTGATGGAAAAAGTGAATGCGACGGAATAGCGAAAAGGGGGCACAGATCGGAATCAAAAGCAGGGTGGAAATCGCATCGTTTAGGAATCGCTGATCGGGGAAGAGCTTGCGATGCACCCCCTCGTGGGCCACGGTGTACATGCGGTCCAGCCAGACTCCGATAGCAAACCAAATCGGAATCAGAAGCAGCCGCGGCCAAAAGAGCGGACTGTGCGCCAAGCGAATCGCCGCGGCGACGAGCAGAGCGTAGATGCCGACGGTCTGCAGGATCAGCCGCAGCGAGATCCATTCATGGGAGGGGGCCGAGACGCGGTTCGCTGACGCCATGTCTCACCGCGGGTCTAGCTTTTGATGCGCGCCATGTCGGGGTCGTAAAGCGGACGTATGGAGGCGACCGCTGGGACAAGTCGGCCCGCCACTTCGACCTGCAGGGTGCCGCTGTCGAGGTAGGCCTGGTCGATGGGCTGGCTGGGGTTGTCGGGGTCTTGCAGCATGGCCAGGCCGACGGCGCCGCCGAGCGTGTGGCCGTAGGAGGCGGCTCGGATGTAGCCAATGGGCCGGCCGTTGCGCAGGACGATCTCGGCGTGGAACAAGAGGGGCTCGGGATCGCGGAGCAGCACCTGCACCAGACGCTTGGTCAGCGGGCCGCGCGCCTTCTGGGCCAGCACGGCATCGCGACCGATGAAGCCGCCCGGCTTCTTGAGATCGACGGCAAAGCCAAGGCCGGCTTCGAGGACGGTGTCGGTGTTGTCGATGTCGTGACCGTAGTCGCGATAGCCCTTTTCCATGCGCAGGCTGGCCAGCGACTTGAGGCCGGCGTGGACCAGGCCGTGCCGCTCACCCTCGGCGATGAGGAGATCGTAGACGTGCGGGGCCTGCTCGGTGGGGATGTAAAGCTCGTAGCCCAGCTCGCCAAGGTAGGTGATGCGAATGCACAGCAGGCGGGCATAGCCGATGGCGATCTCGCGGG
>DAORCZ010000999.1:0-3377 GCA_035345735.1 Pseudomonadota bacterium
TGGCTGGTACGCCGACTTCAACCTGGACGTCGTGATTAGTCGCCCGCTGAGCGGTGACTACCAGATGACGGTGGTCGGCGATCGCGAGAGCATTATCGGCGAGCCAGGCGGCGTCGTCGGCATCTCGCCGGTCGACTGCAAGAACGCCAATGACAGCAACCTGAACTACGCCTTCTCAGCGTCGCTGGGCAATAACCCGGACCAGACCGCGGTGACCATCGCACACGAGAACGGCCACGCCTACGGATTGCACCACACCGACAACAACAAGGACATCATGTTTCCGTCGGTGACCCCAGCGGAAGGCTTCCGCAAGGGCAAGGCGGCGCGTGGGCCCTGCGGTCTGCGAGCGGGCATCGATGATCAGGACAGCTATCAGGTCTTGGCTGAAAACCTCGGCCTGCGGCCAGCCAGCGTCGAAAAACCGAGCAAGCGCGAGCCACCCAGCGTCGAGATCTTGGCCCCCAAGGAAGGCGAGGCGGTCGGCCATGAGGTGACGATCGCGGTTCGGGCGGCTAGCTCGGCGGCGCAGGGCATTGACCACGTCACGCTGGGCGTCAGCCTGGAGGGACCCAAGGGCTTCCGCGGCGCGCACCCGGTGGCTGAGCTACGTCCGCCGTTCTCGGCGACGCAAATCCGGCTCTCTTATGCCGGAAACTATCAGCTGACCGCGACGGCCTACGACGTGTTTGGCAACGTGGCGGTCACGCAGGTCGGCTTCAAGGCGGCCTCGATCACCTGCAGCGTGCCCAACGATTGCTCGCCCGGTCAGCGCTGCGAGATGAACGTCTGCGTGACGCCGCCGCTGCCCAGCCCGGCGCCGGCCGGGATGATGGACGACGGGCTGCGTGCCTACGGTGCGACCTGCGACAAGACCAGCGACTGCAAAGGTGGCATCTGCGCCGTGACCCCGGTGGGCCAGATCTGCACGCACTACTGCAACAGCGATCGCCTCTGTGCCGGTGGGCTTGAGTGTGTCGATAGCATCTGTCAGCCGCAGATGTTCCCGCGCAGTGCAGCGAAGCCGGGACAGCTAGGTGGCAAATGCAATCGCAAGGAAGACTGCTTCACGGGCGAATGCAGCCCGTTCGTCGATGTCCAGACGCCTCGCTACTGCACCAAGGTGTGCGAGCCAACGACCGCTTGGTCTTGTCCTTCGACGATGGCCTGTACCGAGACCGATGCGCCCGGGGGCGGCGGTGTGCGGAAAAATATGTGCATCGCCAAGCCCGTCGGAGCCATGGCAGCAGCCGGGGGGTGTACCGTCGGCAGTGAGACAGGGCGCCGCAGTGGCGGGGCGCCGCTTTCGCTGGGAGCGACGCTGCTGGCGCTGGCTGGTCTCTGGCTGTCGCGGCGGCGGCGGACCTGGGGCATTCGCTAGGCTGACTGATAGCCGGCCGTTGACCGACGGCTCATAAGCGGTGATTCTCGAACTCATGATGAACCGACGCCATACAGCAGCGCTGGCTCTGGCCTTTTCTCTGGGCCTGCCGACAGTGGGGTTGGCTGATATTGCAGCTCCTCGACCTCAGCCTCGGCCTGGGCCGAAGCCACACCCCGTGACGCCTCCGCCCGCGACGGGAAACCGGGACGCTGTGGCGTTGGCGCGCCGCGATCCCGAGATCGCGAAGATGATCGTCCAAGCGCGCGGTGGACAGACCGATCAGACGGGACCAGCGTCGGCCAACGAGACGACGGTGCAGCTTCCCTTGGCCGGGCAGTGTGGGTTTGCCGGCTGTAGCACGACGACCTTGGTAGCCTTCACGTTCCGCTCCAGTGGCGCCAACACGATGACGCACACGGTGCTGGCCCTCGTCACTTGTCCGCCGATTCCTAGCGCCACCTGTTCCGTCAGTCCCGCCGAGGTCCGTCCGGTGGGTTCGTCGTCGAACCAGCGCTAAGTCCTGCATGGCGCCGCCCCGAGCAATGGAGCAAGTGGCCACGGAAGGAGTCGGGCAGCGGTCAGGAGCCCTGCAGCCCATCTATCTGGGCGAGCCCTTCCCGGCGGCCTTTTCTGCGTCGGTATTCTTGGCCGGGGCTTCCGCGCAGTTTCGGTACGATCTCTTGGCTCAGCTGAGCATGTCGCCGCTCGAGGGCGTGATCTTTGTCCCCGAGCCACGTGACGTACGCGGGGGGGACGGTCTCCCTGACGGCAGCCGCCACGAAGGGTGGCCGACCGAGGCACTTGCGCTCAGCGATCTGCTGGTGCTCCATCTGGCCCAAGGCTCGGCGCTCAATCCGCGCCTGCTGTCTCTCTGGGCGGAGTGGTCGCGCACCGGCCGATTGATCGTCTGCGACCCGCATGGCGAGGGTCTGGGCCGTCACGCGGGGCAGCGACTGCTCTTTGCTGAGACGGCGGCCGACACCGCGGCCCTCATCCTCAAGTTTCTTCGCCCCGGCGCCCTGCGGAGAGCGGGCGAGCGCACGGTGCCCCTGTCCCTGTGGCGCAGTCCCAGCTTTCAGTCGTGGTATCGGGCACTGTCGCGAGCCGGTCACTTCTTGGAAGACGTGGAAGTCGAGTGGACGCATCGTTCGCGAGGGATCGGCCGGCCGCCGTTTCTGTGGGCGGTCCGCCCGCGCGTGCGTGTCCGCGGGGAACGTCGCCAGCTAAGCGGCGAGGTGGTGATCGGTCGAGCCGATGTCAGTGTCACCGTCTTGTTCCATCGCGCGCCGGGAGCGCCACCGCTCGACACGCAGATCGTGCTGGTCCGCGAGTTTCGCGCCGCGGTGCGCAACCGCAGTGGCTTCGCCTGGATGCTGCCGGGAGGCTCTGCCGCACAAGCCGGCGAGCGGCGCAGCGATCCACGTCACACGGCCGTGCAAGAAGTCTTCGAAGAGACGGGCCTTCGCCTCACCTCTGAGCAGCTGCAGGCCGTGCCGGCCGGGGATCGGCAGCTTGTGGCCTCGCTGGCGAGCTATCACGCACAGGTCTTTCGTGCCGAGCTCTCCGACGAACAGCTAGCGAGCCTGCGGGCCACTGCAGCGACGGGAAAAGCGCTGGGTGCTACCCCCAGCGAACGTTGCTTCGTGAGCGTACGCCGACTCGGCGAGCTGCTCTTGGACCCCGACTTTGACTGGAGCCACTTGGGCATGCTGATGTCGGCGCTTTCCGCCCTGCTCGGCAGCGGCTCTGAGGTTACTGCGCCCACACCACCTTCGGATCGTCGGAGATAGGGACCCCGCATGAGCCAAGCTGACAAAGTCATCATCACCTGCGCCCTCACGGGCGTCCTGACCGACCCGGCCCAGCACAAGGTGCCGGTGACCGCGACGGAGATGGCCGACGCTGCTGAGTCGGCCTGGAACGCCGGCGCCACCGTCGTCCACTGTCACTACCGCATGCAGCAGCCCGGCATGGGCCGCTTTCCGACGTGGGA
>DAORCZ010001000.1:0-3374 GCA_035345735.1 Pseudomonadota bacterium
CTGCCGCCGGGAGCGCCCCGCCGCTTGAGCCACCCGGGCGATGATGCCGCGGTGTTCTTCCATGAGACGCAAAAGAACTTCCCGCGACAGCGGCTGCTTGGGCAGTGAGGCGGCATCGTCTTGAGCATCGGCTCGCTCCGCGGCCACTGGATCGACGCGGGGCACCGCTGGCTCCATGGGGACTGCTGACCGAATATCGGATGGCATTGCTGATGGGGGAGAGGCCGCCAGACGTTCGCTAATCAGCGGCAGGTCGAGGGGGGAGTCGCCGCTGGATCGCAGCTCGTGGGCGACCTGAAACAGCTCGCGTGTGTTGAACGGAAAGGGATACAGCAGCAGCGCTTCTGCGAGGCGGGCGGTCAGGGTGACGGTTGGCGACGCCAACGCATGCAAGAGCAAGATCAGGATGTCTTCTCGGCGGGCCCGCAGCGGTGTTAGCTGCAGTTTGATCGCGGCCAAGCGAGCGTAGAGATCGCCGCGGAACTCCCCTTTTTCGATGGCGCGCGTGAGGTCGCGATTGGTGGCCGCCACGATGCGTACATCACAGGGCTGCGCCTTCGTCGCGCCAATTGGGGTGACCTGAAGATCTTCCAGCACGCGCAGCAAGAGCGCCTGGCTGCGCAGAGAGAGCTCGCCAATCTCATCGAGAAAGAGCGTGCCCCCATCGGCAGCGATGAAGTATCCGGTGCGGTCGCGAGCAGCTCCGGTGAAGCTGCCGCCCACGTGACCGAAGAACAAACTTTCAGACAGGCTGTCGGGAATCGCGCCGCAGTTCACCGGAAGCAGCGGCCCACGACGACCCGTAGCGGTATGGAGAGCCCGCGCAGTGAGATCTTTGCCGGTGCCGGTCTCGCCGAGCAGCAGGACCGCTGCATCTTCGCTGGCTGCGGCATGAACGCGCGCCCGGAGGCCGCGCTGGGCCACGCTGACCCCGAGCAGCATGGGGACTGCGGCGTCGGGGGTGGAGGCGGGTTCATAGCGCAGAATCAGCAGCGAATCGCCAACCCTGATGACATCGCCATCGCGCAGTGCCGCACTGTGGCAGCGCAGGCCGTTGACGAACACGCCGTTCTTGCTGTCCATATCGACGATCTCGATCGGCGTGGCCGAGCCGCTGACCTTCACCAGTGCGTGTACGCGCGAGGCACGTCGGTCGCCATCTAGCTGCAGCCCGGCGGCCCCGTCCAGGTCGCGCCCGATGTGGTGCGAGCCTGGGGTCAGCGGATGCCAAGGAGCACTGGGGGCGATGGTTTCCGCCGTGAACAACAGCCGGAAGCCGGGTGCTCGCGGCACCACGCGGCGGGGAATCCGCTCACTCTGGGTGGTATCGCTGGCGCGCGACGTCAAGGGTACCGAGTCATTATTCGACGTCGATTTGGCCCCAGACAAGCTAGGTTTGACACGGTGTCGGCAGGAGGTGCAGAGGGGACCGGCTGGCCGCAGATTGCCGCACCGCACACCACAGCGCAGGGGCGTAGGGCGTAGGGCGCAGGGCGCAGAAGCAGCGCGGGCGGCCAGCGCTATTCGCCGCCGGGAGCGTCCCGCAAAGTACGACGGGATCGCGGGATGGGGATGCTCTCGCGCGCAATCATTCGATTGAGCTGGTGGCGGCTGATGTTGAGCGCGCTCGCGGTGCGCAGCAGGTGGCCGTTGTGATCGAGCAGGGCCTGCCGAACTTCACCAATGCTCGGCAAGGGGCGTGTCGTCTTGCGCGTCGAACCCTGACTGCGTTCGCTGGGCTGCAGGAGCTCAATGCGCAGCCCGCTGCCCAGCGGTCGCACGACGTCGTGCGGGCTGTCCGCCATGGCTTGGCCCAGCAGAAACGCGATCTCTGAGACATGGGTGCGGTAGCTGTGGTGGATCAGCTGCTCGACAAGCAGCGGATGTACCTGCGCGTGTCCGTTCTCGATGAAGCGCGCCGCATCCATGTCATCGTTCTGTGCCTGCATCTTGAGCAGGTGCTGAATCAAAAGCGGGATGTCTTCCTTGCGACTGTTTAGACCCGGCACGCGGATCTCGCGCTGAAAGCGACGCTTCAGCTCGTAACGCATGTTCTCAGGGCGATTGGTGGCCCCGATCAAGCGGAAGTCTGAGCGCTGCAGCTTGTTCTCTTCGCCCAAACGGAAGAAGTCACCGTTGCGTTCGGTGACGCGCAGAAACATGGGCTGCACGGCCTCTGGCATGTCGCCAATCTCGTCGAGAAATAGCGATGAACCGTTGGCTGCACCAATGAGGCCGATGCGCTCTTCCATGCCGGGATTGGGGAAGTTGCGCTTGTTGCCGAACAACAGCGCTGCGGCGAGTCCCGGTGGGATGGCGGCGATGTTGTCGGCGATGAGCTTGCGGCTGGCACGCGCCGAGAGGTGATGAATCGACTGCGCAGCCAGCTCTTTTCCCGAGCCACTTTCGCCCACGACCAAGACGTGATGATTGGTGCGAGCACAGGCCGCCAAGCGATCGCGCAGCTTCCACATCTGCGGCGTCTCGCCGACCATGCCATCGTGATCGGGCTGACCAAAGGGGCCGATGCGGGCCAGTGGATAGGCCTTCAGCGCGGGAAAATGGAGCGGCCGATGCGTGCAGTACAAAAGGAGCTGATTCTTTAGATAGAGCGTATCGCCCTGCCGAATCGTCGCCTCTTTCGTCGGCGCACCGTTTACGAAGAGCTCGCACTGCCCAATGTTGTGCAGCGAGATGCCGGTGGCCGAGGGGACAAGCGCAATCTGCCGACGCGAGATGGCCTCGCCGCCAAGCTCACAGTTGGCGCTGTCAACGTCGCCGGCATCCAAGGTCTCGTGGGGGCGCTGACGGAAGAACCCCAGCGGGCGCCCTTTGAGATCACTTGGGGTATGGCGTGACCCGTTGGGTGTGCGCGCTGAGCGCTGGACCTCGATCGGGCCGGCCAGCGCAGGCGCTCGCCCCAGAATCCAGACGGGGTCATCGGGAGTCACCAGAGCCACCTCGCCCACCCGCTGCGGCTCACGCGCGGACCAGACGATCACCAGGGCCAGGCACTCGGCGGCGTGACTGACCAGGGGCTCCGACTCAAAGTTCGGCCCCGTCACCGCGGACGGCGGGAGTGAGCTACGACTCTCAGGCAAACCGCAACCTCCAGCATCGGCAGCCCGTCCTGTGCCTATGGCACTGCGAGCATCCCAGAAGTCCGAAGACTTCGTCGTGATGGCCAACCTCAGCATGCGTTGTGCCAAAACTGTGCGCGCACATGCGGCTGGGCCGCGCAGCGTGCCGCGCGCACAAAATACCGGCGCGCTCCCTCAGTCGTCCGCATGCAGTTGCTGCCAGCCGCTGTTCGCCGACGCCGCGCCGCGCCGCGCGCTGCATGGCGCTGTCCCGCGAGGACCCCGTGCGCGAGC
>DAORCZ010001001.1:0-3370 GCA_035345735.1 Pseudomonadota bacterium
CCGGGCCATGTCTGGGTGAAGACCGACTTGGATTACTGGGTGCAGGAACGCGAGCCGAAGCGCAGGGGCGAGACGCCGCACGCCAAGCTCAAGAAAGTATGCCTGCTGGAACTGGCGCCGTGGCGGAAGCGAACCGGCGGCGAGACGCTGCTGATTCCGTCGATGGTCGGACAGGTCACGGTCGACGACGGCACGCGGCATGGCAAAAAGATCAGCATCGGCCGTAAGGGGCAGTCCGATCACCTCATCATCGTCGGTAACTTCGGCCAGCTCTGGGGCGTGGTGCTGCCGGAATACAAAGCTGGCGACGACCAGCAGCGTCATGCGCAAGGCGTGTTTCAGGTCAAGGCTGGCCGCGTCGGAGCGCTGTATGTCATTGTGCGTAAGCCGAGCGATCTGACCGATGCGCTGGATCAGATCGCAGCACAACGCGGGAAACTGTTTTGATGCACACCGCCGCCCGCCGCCTGGTCGCCTACGCCCTGGCGCTGGCCGCCGGGGTCGTGATCGGCGCGGCGGGGATATATGGGTTGACAAATCTGTTTTAGGCCAATCATGGCCGGCCCGCGCCTCGGGGCTTTCAGGGGCAGGAGAAGACCGTGGTAAATCACCCGAATCGCAAAAAGACCGAACGCGCCGTGCTGGTTACGACCGCACACAAAGGCGTATTTTTCGGATACGCGACTGACGTGAGCGGCGCGACGATCAAGCTTCGTGCCGCGCGAAATTGCCTGTATTGGGGCAGCGAAAACAAAGGCTTTCTAGGGCTTGCGAGCATGGGGCCAACGAAATCTGCGCGCATTGGCCCGGCGGCGAACATCGAACTGCGAGACATCACCTGTGTTGCGGAATGCACCGAAGATGCGGTGAAGGCTTGGGAGTCCGCGCCATGGAGCCGGTGATTTTGCGGGGCCAGCCGCCTAGCGGCTCCGGCTCCGGCTACGGCTCCGGCTTAGGCTACGGCTACGGCTACGGCGACGGCTCCGGCTCCGGCGACGGCTCCGGCTTAGGCTACGGCTCCAGCTACGGCTCCGGCTACGGCTCCGGCTTAGGCTACGGCTACGGCTACGGCGACGGCTCCGGCTTAGGCTACGGCTACGGCTGCGGCTCCGGCTTAGGCTCCGGCTACGGCGACGGCGACGGCTCCTATTGGAAGGAAACCATCAGATGGTTTTCCACAAAATGGCCGGAGCCGACTGTCGCGCGACTGGCCGAAGTCAAAAGCGCCGGCCTCAAGCTGGCATTTTGGCGGTCAAACGCTCATGGTCTTGCCGCAAATGGCGGCGGGTGCATCGAACCAGCCGCCCCTGGCGTGATACACACGTCGCCCGGCCCGCTTGAACTTTGTGGCATAGGCACCCTGCACGCCACGCTTCTGCCACCGAAATGGAAAGGTGAACGATGGTGGATCGTCGCGCTGCATGGCGAAGTGATTGGCGACGATGAAAAATTCGGCTGCCTGAAAAGAGAAATAATTGGCGAATGCCTGTAGTTCCTCCCCGCTGACTCCCCCGGTCGAAAGGCCGGGGGTTTTTCTGTGTGTGGAGGAATGCCGCACATTCTGGCCGGCAGCGGCCTCCGGTGCAATCTGCTCATCCGGGGTGCCTAGCCGTTCCGGTTCTTTAATGCATGCTTATCCGCTTGACACCCACAGATACAATCCCTATATTCAAGGGGTAGGCCGATGGGCGGCCTGAAAGGGAGATGATCATGAGCGCCACCCTTCAATTCGCTTACGTCACTCATAGCAGCGTCCAGGGCTGGATCATTACCGGCTTCGATTATGAGATCGAATACGCCGATGGGCCGGTCAGTGCCCCCGGCATGGTGGGTCCGTTTAGCTCCTGTGGCGAAGCTGAGGCAGTCCTGAACGAGATGCGCTGCGCCGCTGAAGTCTAGAACGTGCTGACTGACGAAGATCGCGAGATCGTTGACTTCGCCGTTGGGTCGCTGATCCAGCAGCGGTTCGAGGTCGAAGGCAAGAAACTGCGGGCGATCATCAATCGTCTGGCGGGCGGCGACACACGCCCCGCTCCGCTCTCCGTTAACGCTACGCGCGAGGGCTGAGCCATGGCTGCCGAAGGCGATGAAGCCTACCGCGCTGCCTGCCGCCTGCTGGACGCACTTCAGCCCGGCCTGAGGAAGCTGCCGACGACGAGCGGAGTCATCACGCAGATTGACAACGTGACCGCTGGCATGAGGCAGAAGGCAGAAACGGACGCCGAAAACTACAAGGCAATCGTTCGGGCTCTTAGGCGGGACATTGACGCCTTGGTCCGCGCCTCTGTTCGGTCCGATCGAGACTAGGGGGAGACCATGGCCCCCGACGTTCTCCAACACGCCAGCCTGCCGTTCCCGCGCTCTCTGCCGGAGTTCCAGCGACTGTTTCCTGACGATACAGCTTGCGCCGACTACCTCGAAAAAATCCGCTGGGAACACGGCTTTGCCTGCCCGCACTGCGCCCATGCCGGTGAGCCGTTCCGCTTCAAGAACCGGCCCAAGGTGCTGCGCTGCCGGAAGTGCCGCAGCGACATTGCGCTGACGGCGGGCACGGTCATGGCAGACACCAAGACGCCGCTCTCGACGTGGTTTTGGGCGGCCTATCTGGTTGCCAGCCACACGACTGGGCTGAGCGCGACACAGTTCCAGCGGCAGCTTGGATTGAGCCGTTACGCCACTGCGCATGAAATGTTGCAGCGCCTGTCGATGATGCCTGTTACGGGAGTGGGTAAATGGGGTATACTCAAGAATATCCTTACAGGAGATATCCCCGCGATGCGCCCCGGACCAAAACCCAAATCCATCCATGCTCATCCGGTTGTTACCCATCGCCACTAGCCGTTGTGCCAATCGATCATCGGCCAGCCCTTGCGGAATTCGCTGGCGTCGGTTCCGTCGCGAGCCTCTCGAATCAGCCGCTCGGCCTGTCCCGGCTCAAGGGGATACTTGTCCTTCATCATGTCGATGCGCCGTCGCATGATCGCCTCAGCTTCATCGCCTGTTCCGTCGCGCCAAAAGCGCTGCCTCTTGTGCAGTTTGTGATCCGGCGCATACACATCCCGCTGCCAATCGACGTGACGGAGTGAGGGCTTGCCGCAGCTCGGGCAATTCGCTGCGAATGGCGTCACGCCATCCCGCGAGTTCCAGATCGTCTCGCGGTGCCCGCACTCGCAGGCATAGGTCATCAACATGAAGGCTTCGCCGTGAACGTGGCCGTGCTTGGTTGCGGTGTTCATCATCTAGCTCCTATGGGTGACTGCCGGATAAGCATGGACCGTTCTGCCTATTGAACTACAGCGACAAATCGCGCGCCGGCCAGTCGGGGATCGACTTACTCACGGGTTCTGCTCCCGGTGGATTAGGTTCATGC
>DAORCZ010001002.1:0-1678 GCA_035345735.1 Pseudomonadota bacterium
TGCCCAGCGTCTCATCAGTCAGGTGCAGATACACCGATAAGCGCGTGGCCGGCGTGGCGCTTAACGACAGCGAATCCAGAACTGCATTCTCCGGAACGGCGATGACTTCACCATCGGGAAGTACTGCGGTTAGGCTGCTGATCGACAACACGCCATCGGCAAGCAGCGGCTCGCTCCAGGTCAGCTCAGCCACACCATAGTGCGGCAAGCCAGCCAGGCGAGCCCGCTGCTCGCAGAGGGCATGGGCGGTGTCGTGCAGCGCCTGCAGATGTTCTGGGAGCACGGTCTGCCCCAAGAACCAGCGCACCGATGCGGTCTTGAGTGTGCCCACGATGTGCTCCCGTTCCTGCCTCTAGCCAGCGGTCGTCGTGCGTCCCCACTTCTTCGTGATCGGGGCTCCCGACTTTGAAGCCAGGGTGATGGTCTGCCCGACGCCCGAGGGCACCACCTTCATCGAGAACGAGAAGAACGAGTTGTCCTGAATACTCAGCTCTTCGTCATCGCCGATCTCGATCGCTAGCTCGCGGTCGCCGTCCTTCTGCAGCTTGCCCTGCAGGTTCGCAGCGTCGAAGCAGCAGTAGTACTTCTTGGGATTGATCACCGGGTCGTACTCAAAGACCCGCATCGAAAAATCCAGGCCGATGTCACTCAAGCCGGCGTAAAGCAGTCCGACCAGGACCTGCTTGTTGGCCATCGTCATCAGCCCTTCAAAGATAATGGGATCCGTCGCCCCCAGGTCCCAGCGCACGCGCGTCAGCAGCGCCACCGTGGGAATCGTGCCCGAGGTATCCGCGATGCTGTCGCCGGCTGCCGTGGGATCCGTGCAGTAGATATCGGGCACCGTGATTCCGGTGGCCGCCATGGTAATCAGCGGCACATAGCCAAAGGCGGCCTTGTTGGCCGGCTTAAAGTTGATGGCTTGTTCGGGGCTCAGTCGCTTATCAAACACGAACATCGTGAGACTCCTTTTTCCTGCGCAGATGAAGACTTCATCGGACTATCCCAGCCGAGACTCCAAGCGGAGCTCCACATCCAGACCTTCAAACTGGATGTGCGGCAGGATCTCGACGGTGCAGTCGTAGTAGCCAATGCGCCCCGGCTTGGCCATGACCGCGGCCTTGCTGGACTTAAACGGGAAGCGCCGCATCGTCAGATCGCCCGGCGTCACCTGCGACGTCGTGTACTGCGCCAGCCAGTTGTTCAGCAGCTTGCCCACCGTGTCTTCGTTCGAGTTGTCGCCGATGTTGTCGCGCACCATGCTCTTGATGTAGTGCGCCACGCGCGACACCGAGAAGGTGTACGAAAGGTTGGCGACCAGCTGCGAGTTCTCAGAGTCTTTGTGATCCTTAAATTCCTTGGGCAACTTGATGGCAGTCGCGCTGAAGAACGCCGCATCTCCGCTTCCCTTGCGATAGACCAGGGACATGATGCCGTTGCGACTGAACTCCAGCTCGCGGAAGTCTTGGATGCAGATCTCAACCGGCATGCGGATCTCGTCTTCACCGCGCACGTTGAACGTGTCTACCGGCAGGCCCTGAATCAGACCGCCACCGCGCGGGCCGCGGATGTACTGGCACCAGCCCGACTGCTCGAACGAGCGCACCAAGTTGCGCGCCATCAACAGGGCCGAGGAAGCCCAGAGATAGTTCTTTCGATCCCCCTGCGTCTCTTCGGTAAA
>DAORCZ010001002.1:1778-3368 GCA_035345735.1 Pseudomonadota bacterium
AGGCCAGCGATGCCGCGCCACTGCCCTTCCATGGTCTGAAAGGTCGGGTGGTGAAAGACGGCGTTGAGCTGCTCGTTCACCATGCGATCGATCTGCGCGACCACATCCAGCACCTGCCCCTTTTCGTAGCGGCCGCTCGTGGTGTCGATGTTGTGCAGGACCGCCGCCAGGCCAGAGACAAAGCGGGCCGTCGGGTCGGCGTTCTCTTCGCTCTTGCTGAAGCCTTTTTGGATCATCAGCGCGGCAGCGGGCTTCTTGTCTTCAAACTGGGCCGCCGAAAGCAGCTTGCTCAGCAGGCTCGGGGTCGAAACACTGGTTGGTTCTGCCATGGGAGACTCCTAAGGTGCGTACGCGTTACTGCGCCGATGCAGCGGCGGCCGGCAGGGATTTTTGCGGCAGCTTGTAGCTGGCGTAGGCCTCCAGCTCGCCCTTGAGCTGCGCAAGCTGCTCGGGGTTGCTGAAGATCTGGTAGATGAGGCTGCGGATCTCTTTGCGGTTATCGACCTGCGCCTGCATTTCGAGGAGCAGCTTGCGCAGGAGCAGCAGCGCGCGAAGCTGCGGGATGTTGTTCGCCACTTCGCCTGGCAGAAAGGACGCACGGTTCTTGATGGGCAGCGTGACCTCCAGGTTCTCGCTGCTGCCGTCGATGCAGTTCTTGGGCTGGAACGAGATCGACATCCGCATGTTTTCCATGACGGCATCCAAGTTCCGGCCATCCAGCGTCCGCAGCCGGCGCGAGTCGAGATCCAGCTCGCGGTCGGTCGATGACCCAAGCGAGAGATCACCCAAGATGATCAGCCGGAAGGGCAGCTCGACTTCCTTGGGTTCGCCTTCGATCATGGTGCGGTAGCGCAGATTGATTCGGGATCGCGGGATCTGGTCTTGAATGGAGGGCACGTTGTTTCTCCTCGCCAGGGGTTCTGGGGTACGAGCCGCATATGAAGCAGCCGACGTGCCAAGCGTGCGGCCCCTGCCCGCCCGCAAATCTTTCGGCTGGGCGAGCGCTACCGACGCAGCAAGACAACGCGCGGCCCCGGCTGCGCCGAGCATCGGCCTGGCAATGCCTGCCAGCCCGTCGGCGCTTTGCTCGCGCTTTGCTCGCGCTTTGCTCGCGCAAAACCGACGATCCGCCGACCGCTACAGGTCCCGCAAGAAGCGGCACTCCGTCACGTCATCGACCAGCACGCCGCGCCGCCCCAGCGGAATGCGCACGCTCCACGGCAGCGGCGGCTGCAGGATCATCTTCCAGCTGCCCGCCTGCGACGTGTACAGGAAGTAGATGGCAACCGGCGTCTTGCTCGGAACGCGGACCCGCAGGCGCCGTGTGAAGTGCTCGCGCGGCTCAAGCGTCAGTGCGCGAACGACGCTCTGATCCGGCTGCAGCGATAGCTGGGACACGTCGCTGTACGACTCGCTGCGATACTGGGTCAGCGGCAAGCTGCGCACCAGCACCGTCAGCGGACGACCAGAGTTGGTCTCGGCATCGCCACGCAGCGTGATCTGCATGCCCCAGGTCGCGCAGCCCGCTGCGGTGCCAAGACCGATCAGCAGAAGCGCACGCACGAACCATGGCCAGATGGATTTGCTCAT
>DAORCZ010001003.1:0-3362 GCA_035345735.1 Pseudomonadota bacterium
GAAGTGTCCGCTGACACGATGTGCTCGTAGCGCATCGGCAGATCGAACCTGTAGTTTTCGGTAAGCGGATTGGCGGTGAGCTGGGTGGAGAGCCAGGTGAGCCTGCTGTTACCGCTCGGTTCCGGGGAGGTCATGATGACCATCTCGCGCTGCCCGGTGCCGCGGAAGTCGCCCACCGCGACCCCGGCCAGGTTGCCGGTGATGGTGTAGGTCGATGGGGCGCTAAAGGTGCCGTTGCCCGAATTGGGGTACACGCCGAGCTTGCCGTTTTCGCCGATGACCAGGTCGATGGGGCCATCGCCGTTGACATCGACGAGCGCGATGCGGGTCGCGTTGACGTTGGCCGGGGTGATGTCTAGGAAGCCGCCGTTCGCGACACAGCCCGCGATGCTGAAGCTGCGCTCGATCTTGCCGCCGAGCAGTCGCGCGACGACGTCGGGACTGCCATCGCCGTTGAGGTCAGCGACCTCAAGCTGCAGGGTCTGTCCGGAGGGCTTGTAGGGAAGCTGGGAGCCCGTGCCCGTGGTCGGCGAGAAGTCGAGAAGCTGCAGCTTAAAGTCGGTGGCGCGGGCGACCAGGACCCGGCTGCGGCGGTCGCTGCAGCTTAGGGTGGTCCCGGCGATGGCCGATCCGCTCAACACCAGCGGATCGCTGCAGGAGTAGGCGCTGGCGCTGGTGGCGGCGCAGCGCAGGGCCGAGCCGTTGCCGCCGCCGCCGACCAGCACAAACTCGCGCGCGCCGACGGCGCTGAAGGCCCCGCTGAAGATCATCTCGTTGGGGCCACCGGCGGTGGTCGACAGGTACTGCTGACCCAGGTTCGGCAGCGCGCCGGCCCCGGTGCCAAAGTAGCGACTGATGGCAATCGTGGCGCCCTGTGCCCCGTCGCTGTAGGCGGCGATCGCGTCGTTGGTACTGCCGGTATAGAAAGCACCGGCGAGGATCTTTTCTGCCGCCAGGCCGCGCCCGGCGATGAGCGGTGGCTGATTCGCCCACTGCGTGCCCCCCGGATAGACGGCAAGCAGGCCGTCCTGCATCAGCACCGCCAGGTCATCGACGGCCCGCGGCTGGGCCTCGCTGAGTAGGCGACCGACTGCCAGCCTGCCCTTGTTGGGCGGGGACGACTCGGCGCGTAGAGCCGAAAAGGTCAAGCTGCTGCGGGTCGGAGTGGTGGCCGTTAAGTTGGAAATGACATCGAGCCCAGAGCCACCAACCAGGACCGCTGCGTCATACTGACCAGCCGAAGCAAACTGCCCGACCACAATCTCATCAGGGATGCCAGATAAATCGATGGAATCATTGGCGGGGGCCATGTTGACGTTCCCGCGCAGGATATGGACAGAATTGGCGGTTGAGGTGGTATTCCCGCTGCGAATACCCACCAATAAATCCTGGGTATTATTGGCGTTCTTATAGGGTGGTACGACGAGGGTTGTCAAAAGGGAGGAGGGAACGGTTACGGAGGCAATCTGAAAGTTCTTGATGGTTGGATTTCCGCCACTGCTGGCATATTTAATATCGATACTGCCATCGAGATAACCAATGGCAAGATCGTTGAGCGAGTCACCGTTGAAGTCGCCAATCGCGACCGCTCGCGGGATCTTGGACAGCATCGTCACGGTGTCCGAGCCGTCGGCCGACAGCAGGACTTCTAGATTTGGGGGCGTGCCGTCGAGGACGATGGCGATATCTGCTTTGTTGTCCCCGTCGAGGAAGCCGGTGGCGACCATCTCGGGATTGCCGCTCGCCTTATAGGCTGTCGGGCCCACGACCGTCCCGCCGGACGCCGGGTTCATCAGCTTGACGTAGCGCGTCGCCCCCATCGCGAAGATGTCGGGGACGCCATTGCCATCAAAGTCTCCGCGATAGAGCACCGCTTGGTCATAAGGAGCCATTGTGTTGTAAAGCGGTAGCAAGCGGGGTTCGGCACCAAAAAATTCGCGATTACTTCCGGTTGGTGGAACGCCGCCATCGGGTACCAGTCCACCGTCCCCGTTGCCTTCCGGGACGCAACGATGAAGTGCCACATCGCAGACTGTGCCGGCGGAACATTTGCCGTCTCCAGGGTCGCAATATTCAATATTGGGGGTGCTTAAACTGCCGAATAACGCTTCGCATGCCATCGCGAATACCGCACCGGCGGCGAGGAAATAATTATACCGCATGACTTCCCCCTAACTAATGCTGTTATGAAAGCAAAGGCTATTTTTTGAACGGACCCGGAATTCCCAAAAGCACAATGCCGGCCATTGCCACATTCAGGCCGCCACCGAAGAGCCCAGCGCCAGGGGCCAAGGTGGTGTAGGTGCGGGCGCAGGCCCCCCCGCTGGCGTCGGCCGCTCGGACGCAGCCGCCATCGATGCTGAGCATCGCCACGCCGAAGCCGGCCATGACCAGCCCCCCGACGAGGGCCAGGCTCCCCGCCGTCAGTCGCCAGGCCGGGCGCCGTAGCTGCTGCGGGGCGACTGGGCCCGCAGGCTCGGACAAGAGGGGCGCCGGCGGTGGCTCGGGGAGGGTGAGCTGCAGGCTCAGCTCGCGACGCTCGGAGGCGCGCAGGCTGACGACCCGCTCTTCGCTGGGCAGACCGACCTGCCGCACCAGGACGCGATGTTCTCCGGCAAACACAGTCTTCTTGTAGCGGCAGCCGGCCCAAACCTTACTGTCCACGATCAGCTCGGCGCTTGCGGGCTCGCAGGTGACGCTCAAATCGGCATGCGGGCGGTTGCTGCCGGCGGCGTACACCCGCCCCACGAGGGCGAGGAGCCCGGCCCCGGCTGCCTCGGGGGCACAGCGCTGGCAGGACAGCTCTTCGGCGGCGGCTTCTTCGGCCACCACACGATCGACCAGGGCGGCGCGGAGCTGCAGGCGATCGCCCTCGCTGACGCTGCGCACGACAAGAATGGCTTCGGCCTCGACTTTTTCGGCGAGCTCGATCTGGCAGGCGATGTCACTCAAGCAGTCGGCGAGCTTGCGGCCCCCCCCGGGCAGCGAGGAGAGGGCGAGCTCGCTGCTGAGCGGGGACAGACGGCGCGCCAGCAGGGCCCGCTCGACCGAATGCTGTAGGCGGCTCCGCAGCTCAGGGGCGACGTTGCGGAAGTCCGAAACGAACAGCACGCCGGGGAGGATGCTGAGCAGCAGGGCTCGACTCGACACATCGCTGCGCAGCTCGCCCAGGCGGCCGGCGGCGATCTGCACTTGATCTTCGATGCGCTTCTGGCCTCGCTCTAGTAAGACCTTGTGCTCGCTCGGCGAGAGCAGAAGGGGCAGCGAGAGCGGCAGCTCTCCGACCAGGCGGCCATCGATGTAGATCAGCGTGCCGCGCTCACCCAGGATGTTGAGCGTGCCGGCCGGTGGACGGGGCAGGG
>DAORCZ010001004.1:0-1541 GCA_035345735.1 Pseudomonadota bacterium
TCCGAAAGCTCGGTCAGGTTCAGCTCGGCACCGCCTTCAAACAGCTCCCGCGTGAGCTGATGTTTCGACTCGATCAGCTCGTCGATTTTTTCTTCCACTGTTCCCCTACAGACGAACTTGTGGACCAGTACGTTTTTCTTCTGTCCGATGCGGAAGGCGCGGTCGGTGGCCTGATTCTCAACGGCAGGATTCCACCAGCGGTCAACGTGGATCACATGCGACGCCGCCGTCAGGTTGAGTCCCGAACCGCCCGCCTTGAGTGACAGGACGAAGAACGGAACGGACGCGTCCTGCTGGAAGCGCTCGACCAGCTCCTTTCGCTTCTTCACATCGGTGCCGCCATGCAGCACAAGCCCAGGGCTGCCGAACACACTGCCGAGGAAAGCCGCGAGCGGCGCTGTAATCTCGCGGAACTGCGTGAACACCAGCGCCTTCTCTTGCTTGGCAGAGAGGACCTCGGCCAGCTCGCGCAGACGGGTCCACTTGCCACTGTCTGCCTCTGCCCACCCGTCGTCTGCGAGCCACTGCGAGGGATGGTTGCAGAGCTGCTTGAGCCGCAGAAGGAATGCGAGCACCAGCCCTCGGCGCTGAATTCCTTCGGCCTTTGCGAGCTGCGCGCGTAGCTCCTCCACCGCTTGCTGGTACAGCGTCGCCTGCTTGACGCTGAGCGGGCAGTACGCCTTGACCTCGGTCTTGTCCGGTAGATCCGAGATGACGCTTCGGTCGGTCTTGAGCCGTCGCAGGATGTAGGGCCGCACAAGGTCACGCAGCGGGCCATAGGGGTTTTGCGGCTTGTCTGCCAGGCGCTTGCTGTAGCTCGTGAACTCCTGGGCAGAGCCAAGCAGACCGGGGTTTAGGAAGTCGAAGATCGACCACAGGTCGCCCAGGTGGTTTTCAATCGGGGTGCCGGTGAGGGCGATCCGTGCGGTCGCCTGAAGGCTCTTGGCCGCGCGCGTCTGCTTGGCGTCTGGATTCTTGATGGCCTGGGCTTCGTCGAGCACAACCAAGTCCCAGCGCGTGGTGGCCAGCCAGGGAATGCGCAGCAGCGAGCCATAGCTCGTGATCACCACATCCAGACCCTCCATACGTGCAGGATCGATCGACTTTAACTCCTCGCTCGTCATGGCCGAGGTGTGGGCGATGAGCGCGCGAAGGTCTGGCGCAAACCGCCGGATCTCGGCAGCCCAGTTGGCCAAAAGCGAAGCCGGAGCCACCAGCAGGCTGGGTCGCCTTGTGTCCCTCTGCGCTCGCCGAATCACGAGCAGCAGCGACAAGACTTGGATGGTCTTTCCCAGACCCATATCATCGGCCAGGCAGGCCCCCAGACCGAGCTTCGCAAGAAGATGGAGCCAGCGCACCCCGACTTGTTGGTAGGGCCGCAGCGTTCCGTGCAGCGCGCTTCCCAGGTCGAGCTTCCCCAGCTCATCGGGTGTACGCAGTCCCTTCAGGGTCTCTGCGAGCCATGGCCCCGCGACGACAGCCGACCAGTCCGCGTCCATCAAAGCCGCGCTGTCCTTTTTGATGTCGGCCTTGGCCAGCAT
>DAORCZ010001004.1:1641-3361 GCA_035345735.1 Pseudomonadota bacterium
GGGGTCTTGGTTCCCACAACGCCTGTGACCTGCGGCCTCGGCGGGCGTCCCGTCTGCCACAGGGCAGGCATTCGAACCACCACGCCCGCTCGCTCCAGGTTTTCCGAGTCGCCCAGAAATCGGAACGCCTGCTGTGGTGACCAGCGCAGCGGGTGAAAGATCTCGCCGGAATCGGCCAATTCCTTGAGCCAAGCACAGCTCTCCGCCGCGCGCTTCACCGGAAGGAGCAGCGACAGCAGCTTCTCTTTTTCCGCCGCTTCGGCGTACTCGCGCAGGGCATGGCCGAGCGGAAGGTGCTGGGCTTTGCCGTGGCTCGATACGCGATGGGTATACGTCGCCAGAAATGCGAACGGAGTCTGCTCGTCCTTGCGGTTCTCAGCCAAGTGAAAGTGAACCCGGCCCACCACGTTCCATACTGGAGAAAGCCGCTTCAGGAAGTCCGACAGAGACAGTCCTGACTGCCTGTGCTCCACCAAAACCGCCTCCCCGATAGCGGTCCATAGGTCGCAGAGGAGGTCTGCGGTCAGGTACTCGGCCCCCGACATGATGGGAGCAGCCAGAGCCATCGCTTCCAGATCATTTCGCGGCGGCGGTGGCAGCTCAACCCCCTGTCCATCGGCATCCGGTCGCGTACATAACGCGGTGACAAACCGGGTACTCAGGTCACGAAAATACGTGAACACCGGAGGCAGAGCCCGTCCCACCTCGGCAGCACCGAGCCGCAGAAGTCCGTGTCCGTTCCCTCGCGCGAAGGCCGCAGAGAGCCTGCTGGCAAGCTGTGGATCAAGCCCCGGAGCCTCATCCTGCACCGCGAGTACCAAGCGACCGTGAGGCGTCAGAGACAGCGCCAGCCGAACCCCGCTCGATGGCTCGGTGGTCCGATTCGGGCACACGCGGGCAAGTGTGTCTTGATCCTCTGCTTGCTGCGCTCGCGGCTCGCGCGCGCGAGGGTCGCTGGGAGAGATTCCCCTCAAGGCAGCCGTCCGACTTCTTCGCACTGCGTGTCATCCGCTGCGACATCGCAGAACGCTGTCTGCTCCTGCGTAAGCCAGGCGAGGAGTTCCTGCTGCTTCTTTCGGAGGGCTGCAGCGTGCTGAAACAGCACCGGCTGCTTGGTGAGCACCAGCGTAAAGGGGCTGCCGCGACGCGTCGTCTCATGACTTACCGGCAGGTGATGGCCATCGAGAATCTGATGAATGTGCTGCCGCCGGTCCTTGGCAAGCTGCCACTCAAATCGGGTCATCTGCGGATGGGAAAGGAACGCGGATAGCTTGGCGCACAGTGCGCAGTGGCACGATAGCGGCACCACGATCGACCAGTCCGAATCACTCCGAGGTGGTTCGGCAGCGCTCTGCGTGAGCGAGTCCTCGACGTGGCGATACAGGGGAGCAAGACCCAGCGCCCCCTCCGCCGGGAGTCCCAAGCTCCGCTGAATCTGCGCCAGATGGGCCTGCAGCACCGGCTTCCATCGCCGACGATCAATCTTTACCGAGCTCCGCCGGATTTGTCCTGTATCGCGGATGTTCGGATTGTGCAGCGTCCGCTCGCGCAGCCCAAACGGGGCCGGTCGTGCCACGCTGCTCAGCTTGCGCGCCGTTGCCGCCGACAGAGGGAACCGCAGCACCCCGACCCCTCTGACTTCGATCGTCAGGTCGTTGGCAGGGCAGCGCAAGCGCGCAGCAAAGCTTCCTTCCCTTTGCATGGCGTCGAGCGCTGCTTG
>DAORCZ010001005.1:0-3359 GCA_035345735.1 Pseudomonadota bacterium
CCCGCTGCAGAGCCGATCCCCCCTTTGGCATCGCGGGTGCGGCTGGCTCTGGGGCAGGTTCTGGGGCCGACTCTCGGGCCGACTCTCGGGCCGACTCTCGGGCCAACTCTCGGGCCGACTCTCGGGCTGGCTAGCCCACCCCCTGGGGGTGATATGCTGCGCCCTTGCTATGGCCGCCGCTGCTCACAAAAATCTGATGTCGCTGTTTCGGCACAATCCGCCGACCCGCGACGATGAAGTGATTCGGCTGTTTCACAATCGGGAAGCCGAGCTGGATCTCGCCCTGGATCGCCTGCGGACGCTGCCTGATGCCGACAAGATCCTCGCCATCCATGGCATGCCCCGCTCTGGCAAGTCGCACTTCGCACTGCGCCTGCTACTGCGCCTAAAAGAAGAGGATTTGCCCTACAGCATCCTGCGCTGCAATGCCAACAGCCGTGGACGGGCGCGAGCCCTGCTGGAAGAGGTGTTCTTCAAGGCGCTCAAGTACATCGACGACGCAAAAGATGGGGCACCGGCTGAACAAGTTCCGCACTTCGATGAGTACCGTGAGTATCTCGCCCGCTTTGAAAGCGTCGTCGGCCGCGACAGTGCTGAGTTCACGCTGGAGCGCACGAACACCAGCGCCAGCCAGAGCGACGCTGGGGCCAAGCTGCTGCTCCCCCCGTTTGAGCTGCATGCGCTTTCGCGCAATGAAGCACGCGAAGCCCAGCTCGATCGCGTGCTGCAGAAGAGCCTGAGCGAGCGCGAGCTAGCCGAGCTTCTGCGCTATGCCTTCGATCTGCTGGCCCTGCTGCATCCCGAGCAACGGCTGCTGTTGTTTATCGATGACCTAGACCTCCTCGATCGTGGACAGCCAGGAGCCCCTCTCGAAGCAGACCGCCTGCAGGAGGCACTGAAGCTGCTTTGCGAGCCGCCGACCCTGCTTGATCGTTCCGCCACCCTGGTGTTGGTCACGATGCGCAGTGATGGCTTTACCGATCGCGATAAAGACTTTGAAGACTTCGTCGCGATCCGCCTGCTCGATCCCGATCAACATGTGGCGATCTATGAGCGGCATATTCAGCAGTTCCATGCCGGTGAACCGATCTTCACGCCGCAGGCCATCGACTGGCTGGAGGCCCGCTCGGGCGGACAGGTCGGCATGTTCCTGCGTCGCTGCCGTGAGATCTTCGACTTCTTCTACAAGCGACTTTCGACCGGCGCGCTGATCGATGAAGGCCACATCAAGGAGTACGTGCGCAAGGACGTAAAGGACCTCTTGCGCGATGAAAGCTGTGGGCCGGTGATGCTCGATGTTCAGAGGGCGGTGTTGGCTGGTCAGCTGGATATCGAGCTGACGAGTGAGCCGGGGCTGCTGTTGCATCGCGTGCTCTCGCCGAGCCTGGGCAAGAACATCTATCGCATCAACCCCCTTTATCGCGATGCGCTCGTCGAGCGCAAAGCCGGATCGTGAACCCATGAGCTATGCGGATCACGTTCAGCAGGCAGAGCACGATCTGGCGCGACTGTTCCGCAGTCGAGATGACGTTGAGGCTCGCTTGCGTGCCGTGGCCGCGCTGCCCAGCAGCGAGATTCATCCCGCGCTATTTGCGCTGACCAGCCAATATCCCGGCGTGATCAGCCTGGGCTTTCTGCTGGGTCTGCGCGAGGCCGATCAAGAGAACCTGATCCGCAGCCTTTGGCCAGCCGGTGAGCTACGCGACTTCGTGCAGCGCCTGCTGACCACGGTGCAGAAGGATGCCGGCCTGATGAACGGCTTCCGCCGCCTGCTCCCGCAGACGGTCCCGGCCGAGCCTCGCCCTCCCAGCGTCGCACGCTCGACCCCACTCCCCAGCAGTGTGACTCCGACGAGCGGTGCTCCCGCACAAGACCACGCAGTCCCGCTCAGCGAGGACCTGCAGCGGCTGATTCGCAAATTCCTGCAGTCGCCTGAGCTGCCCTCACCCCGCTTGGCAACGCCGATCTCTGGGC
This sequence comes from Pseudomonadota bacterium, assembly GCA_035345735.1. Classification (GTDB taxonomy): domain Bacteria; phylum Myxococcota_A; class Polyangia; order Palsa-1104; family JAEUJZ01; genus JAEUJZ01. The sequence continues at coordinate 1,975 of DAORCZ010001005.1, forward strand.
ACTTGGCAGGCACCGAAATCTCTGCGGCCGATCAGCTGACGCTAAGCCTGCAAGGCGACGGCGATATACGGATTCAAGGACCGGGCTTCGACAACTTCCCACGATTTGGCGGCAAGAAGGGACCTGGTTTTGTGCCAGCGGTCGAAGCGGATGCTGCGCTGACCCTGAGTGATGGCAGTGAGCTTTATGCAGAAATCTTTGTGGCAGTCGGAAGGGAACGAGGCGCTGATAACCCTATCGGTACCTGGCACGGTGTCCTAAGTCAGTGGCACTGGCGAAAGGCAGAGCACGTTCAGACCTGGGTGGCACAAGTCCAAGGACTCAGCCTGAACCACCCTGGCAACCTCATCGTCGGAACCCAGGAGGCTTGGCGCCGCGGATTCCATGTTCCCAGTTTCTCTGGCCTAACTGCGGTCCGCCATCCGACGGCTGCGGATCAGCGCTTTCTGTTCGTTCCGGCAGCGCCTCGCCCATTTGAATCGCTGCGCACGACATGGTCCTTGTTGCAGATTCCGGCCTTCCTGCTGGGCATGCAGAGTCCTTGGCGACTATACGGATTTGATGCGCAGGGGGAGCTGATCGGGGTGGCTGGGCAGCATCGCAGGAGCAGCGTCGACCTCCATGCCGATCAGTCTGAGTTTATTCAGTTAGTCCCTTTTGTAGACAGGGGGCCGGCCGGCGAACCCCACTATTGGGTTCCAGTATTTGCTTATCATCTTTTGAGCGACGCTCTAAAGCCGCAGTCTGCAGCCTATCCATCTTTTCTGGAATATCGCAGTATTGTTGAAATGTCTTTTCTGGGGGATCAGATTGCCAAATTAGGCGCGGCGATCCGTATTCTTCTTCATTGTGAAGGCACGCTGCGGGCGGATTCGTACCTCTCGCCCGACGGGGTCAACACAGCCCTGCGGACCTATGCGCGAATTCGCGGTGTTCGCCTGCCCGCGGGAGCGGAAGCCAGCTTGGCGGCGGCCCACCGCATCGCCCTGCTGGGTGAGCGCGGCTTGGCCGCTAGCGCCATCGATCGCCGGCGCGAGTGGCAGTCAAGCCGGCCAGTTGAGCTTCTGGGTACGCTTCGCATCACCTACGCCTGCCTGTTGGCGGCGCAGATCGGGTACACCGGGCCGGTTCGGGCTGACGATGCGCGGCTGCATTCCCCCCTGCTGAACCCGCGTCCTGAGGCGCTGGCTGAGGATAGGCGGCTGGCTGCCCAGCGCTTCATCGCCGAGCCTCCGTTGCCTTCAGCGTAACCGCTCCCCCCCGCACCCTCTGCGCGCTCAGCACAGTCTGCGCGATTTGGTGGGCGGCGGAGGTGACGGGCTTGGGTGGGCGGGGTTCTCGACGCGAATCGCTGCAGAACGGGCGCTACGGCGGCATACGATAGG
>DAORCZ010001006.1:0-3358 GCA_035345735.1 Pseudomonadota bacterium
GTGGCGGAGTCGATCATGGTCATGCCCCTGCTGGGCACCATCGACGCCCAGCGCGCCCAGGACATCGTCGAAGCCGTGCTGCATGAGGCCCAGACCTCGCGCGCCCGCGTCGTCATCATCGACATCACGGGTCTGCGCCGCGTCGACGACATCGCTGTATCGCTGCTGCTGCGCGCCCCCCGCGCCCTGCGCCTCCTCGGCAGCCAGACCATCCTCACCGGCATGCGCCCCGACGTCGCCCGCGCGATGGTTCAGATGGGCGCCGACCTCTCCTCCCTGCACACCCGCGCCAACCTAAAAACCGGCATCGCCTACGCCACCGAGCTTGTCAGAACCGGGGGGCGAGGGTAGGGGGCGGCCTGGCCTGCGCTCTACGCCTGTCCCGTCGGGGCGGTCAGGCCAAGGGCGGCGAAGTCTTGCTGGTTGGCCCAGGTGTCGAACGACAGCCAGGGGACCTCGGGGTATTCGGCTTTGAGGGCAGCGGTGTCGATGGTGAAGCCGACGCGGGCGAACCAGCCGTACATGCTGGCCAGATCTTCGCTCTGGGCTTTGATGGCGGGCAGCGGGACTTCGAAGTAGCCCAGCGGGCGGCCCAGGACGCGCGACAGGGTGGCGACGGTGTCATTGCCCGACAGGTACTGGCTGGCGATGTCGATGCGGCGGCCCAAGAAAGCCTCGCGGCGGGCCAGGACGAGCGCGCCAAAGGCCCCGATATCACTGACCGAGATCTGGGCTAGTGGGCGATCGGCGGGCAGCGGGGCGGCGTAGACTCCACCGCGCACACCGTCGAGGACCTGGGGAATCAAGAGGTTCTCGAAGAAGTAGGCGGGGGCGATGATGGTGTGCGGCAGGCCGGACTCGACCAGCTCGCGTTCCAGCGCGGCCTTGCTGTCGAAGTGCGGGATGCCGGTGCTCTGGTTGGCAGCCGCGACGGATGTGAAGACGAAGTGCGCGATGCCCGCGGCCTTGGCGGCGGCGATGAGCGCGCGGCCCTGGCGGACCTCGGTGTCGGTGCCGCCTTCGAGGAAGGTGCTGACGGCGAACACGGCGTCCTGACCGGCGAGCGCGGCCCGCAGGCTGTCCTGGTCATCGAAGCTGCCGACCGCGAGACTGGCACCGCGAGCTTGCAGGGCGACAGCGGCCGGCGAGTCAGGACGTCGCGTCAGAACGCGGATCTGCTGACCACTGCGCAGGAGCGCATCGGCGACCGCGCCTCCCTGCTTGCCGGTTGCCCCCGTAACCAATACCGAGCCGTGCTTGTTCATGTGCTCTCCTTGCTTGGACGCTCTGGCGCTCTGGCTGCGCCCAGGCCGCGTGCGAGATATGGACTCGTGACACCCGGGGGAGGCTGCGCAGCGGCAGCTACACCCGAGGACGGCTCATCATAGCCTGATCCGCCTGGGCGGCGGCGGCGGCGATCTGGGGGGCGAGGTCGTGCAGTCCCCGGTGCGTCCACGTCAGCCCGGTTGACACAGACCCGTACGGGGCGCCACGCTGAGGCGGACGTCGCGGCTGCGGCAAGCTCTGCCTCCGCTGACGGCACACGAAGAAGGAGACGCAATGGCGTGCAAAGAGAATCAGTTCGGCGGCCTGCGACTGGAGCGGGTGCGGGCCTCCAAACAGCATGACGGTACGGCGTTCCGCAATCCGGCGGGCAAGGGCGCGGGGCTCAAGGGCAACCCGCTGCCGGTGATCGGCGAGTTCTTCTTCGGCGGCGGCCAGCGCATGCCGCCCGGGCCGCTGCCGCTTGACCGTCCGCACGAGGCCTGGACGCAGAGCAGTCGTCGCGGCCTGCGCGTGACGTGGCTCGGGCACTCGACGGTGCTCTTGGAAATGGATGGGCTGCGGGTGCTGACCGATCCGGTGTTTGGCGAGCGCGCTTCCCCGGTGCGCTTCGCTGGACCGCGGCGCTTTCATCCGGTGCCCGCTACGCTGGCCGAGCTGCCGCCAATCGACGTCGTCCTGCTGTCGCACGACCACTACGATCACCTCTGCCGCTCGACGATGATCGAGCTGGCGCGACACAGCATGCCGATCGTCACCTCGCTGGGCGTCGGCGCGCGGCTAGAGGCGATGGGCGTCGCGGCCGAGCGCATCCACGAACTGGACTGGCACGAGCACGTCGACCTGGGCGGCCTGCGGGTCACCGCCACGCCATGTCAGCACTTCTCGGGGCGCAGCATGGGCGATCGCAATCGCACGCTGTGGTCGTCGTGGGTCGTGCAGTCGGAGCGCTGCAAGGTCTTCTTTTCGGGCGACACCGGCCTCAGCGAAGTCTTCCAGGACACCGGCCGGCGCCATGGTCCCTTCGATCTGGTGATGCTGGAAGTCGGTGCCTTTCACGAGAGCTGGGGCGATATCCATCTCGGCCCCGAGAACGCGCTGAAGGTGTTTCAGATGCTGGGCGGCGGCACGCTGCTGCCGGTGCACTGGGGCACCTTCAACCTGGCGCTGCACGCTTGGGACGAGCCGGCCGAGACGCTCTTGCGCCTGGCAGCCGAGCAGTCGCTGCGCGTGGTGACGCCGCGGCTGGGGCAGGTGTTCGTGCCGACGCAGATCGACGGGCCTTCTCCCTGGTGGCGCAGCGTGCGATAAGTCGCAGCGACTGCCCGACTGGGCAGTCAGCGGGTCAGCGGGCTACCAGCGGGGAATCAGAGGAGAGGCGATGAAGATCTTTGTCACCGGAGCATCGGGGTTCGTCGGACGCGCGGCGCTGCGCAAGCTGGTGGCGGCCGGGCATCAGCTGTCGGCGATGTCGCGCTCCGAGCGCTCGGATGCGACGATCTCGGCGCTGGGTGCGACGCCGGTGCGCTGCGATCTGGACACCGTCAAGGCCAGTCATCTGGCCGGCAGCGAAGCCGTCATCCACAGCGCCGCCTACGTCGAAGACTGGGGCCCCCAAGACGCCTGGTATCAGGGCAACGTCATCGGCACCAGCAACGTGCTCGCCGCCGCCCAGGCCGCCGGGGCGCGCCGCTTCATCCACATCGGCACCGAAGCCGCCATCGTCTACGGCCAGCACATCCACGACGCCGACGAGACCTATCCCCTGGCGCCGCAGTCGCCGTATCCCTACTGCGCGACCAAGGCCCAGGCGGAACAGAAGGTGCGTGACGCGAATCAATCCGGCCGCTTCGAGACGATTGTCCTGCGCCCGCGCTTCATCTGGGGGCCCGACGACACGACGCTGTTGCCGAAGATGGAAGCCAAGGTGCGGGCGGGGCAGTGGGCCTGGATCGATCACGGGCGGGCGATGACCTCGACCACGCACATCGACAACCTGGTGCACGGCATCGAGTTAGCGCTGTCGCGCGGGCGCGGCGGCGAGGCCTACTTCATCCTCGATGAGGGCACGATC
>DAORCZ010001007.1:0-3357 GCA_035345735.1 Pseudomonadota bacterium
AATTGCCACATCGAGCTTTATGGCAAGCAAAGCCTCACTGACGGCACGGACTCCGCTCTCCTTCAGATAGAGATCGTGTCCTTAAAGGCCACCGGCAAAGATGCGGTCGACGCGCGGTGACCGATGTGGCGCGATGTCGGCGCGATGATTTGGGCATGCCGTGCATCGCCCTCACATCGCCACCCTCAAGGCACCACGAACCAGACTTCCCAGTACCAGCCCCCACCTCAAAGAATGCGCTCTTCCGCCCCGCCGATTAAGCAGTCTCGACGGGAAAGAAGATTTCCTTGATTCGATGGCTTCCCAGAAAGCGAAGTCGCAGACGCAGCCTGCTTAATTTGCAGCGGGGTGAAGTAAGCGAGGGGTGCGGGCGGATGGGACGTGGCCGGTGGCCGCGCGATGGGGAAGCCGGTGTGGTGGAGGGATGCGGATGGGTGGAGGGGGTGCAACGATCCGCAAGACGTTCCGCAGGACGCGAGGTCAGGCAGGATTTCCGAGGTCGCTGTCCGGCGCGTCGGCAGGCTGCGCATGGGCCTGCCACCAGGCCTTGGCTTGGGTGCTGCTCCACTGTCCGCTGCAGGTGGTGGCGAGGAGCGCGGCGGCGAGCTCCTCGACATCTTGAAAGCGGGCGCTGGGTGTCTTGGCGAGGCAGCGCATGATCAGCGACTCCAGATCGGCGGGAAGGTCCGCGACTCGATCGCGCAGGCGAGGCACCGGCGCATCGATGTGCGCGGCGTAGAGCTCCAAGGAGGTCTCGCGCTCAAACGGCGGGCGGCCGGAGAGCAGGAAGCAGGCGACACCTCCCAGGCTATAGATGTCGCTGCGCGCATCGGGCTGTTTGCCTTCGATCTGCTCTGGCGCCATGTAGGCGGGCGTGCCCAGCAGCTGTCCGGTCTGGGTCATGGCCTGCCCGGCTCCAGGCGGAAACACCGACGGCAGCGGTGCGCCTTCCCCGGCCTCCATCGGCTGGCTGGGCAAGAGATCGCCTGCGGCTGGCGGGCCGGGATCTTTGACGTGCACCAGCCCGAAGTCGAGCAGCTTGATGACGTCGTAAAGTCCACCGCGCTCGCAGACGAAGATATTGCTCGGCTTGATGTCGCGGTGAATGAGCCCCTTCATATGGGCTTCGAGCAGCGCATTGCAGATCTGCATGAGCAGGTAGACCGCGCGGGCCGGCGGAAGCGGGCCATGACTGCGCACCAGCGCATCTAGGGTCGTGCCCGGCAGGTACTCCATGGCGTAGAAAAAGGAGTCATCCTCAGTGCGCCCAAAGTCGTAGATCTCGACGGTGTTGGGGTGGGTAAGCTGGGCCATCGCCTGCACCTCGCGCTCGAAGCGCAGCAGCGCCTGCTCGCTGCCCGCCTGCTCGGCGCGAATCAGCTTGATGGCGCAGGGCCGACGCAAGAGCCGGTGCTGTCCCAGATAGACTTCGCCCATGGCGCCCCGGCCGAGCAGACGGGTCAGCTTGTATTGACCCACCTGCTTGGCATCAAAGACGGCTCGCCGCAGCGCTTGAACGTTCAGGCCAACATAGGCCCCGATGGCGCTCGATACGCCCATCAGCGAACAGCTCGAAAGCAGGATCGACGCGGTGTGGGGACGCAGAACCGGGTTCGCCGCCGCGGCGAGCAAGATGGTCGCGGCCAGGGTCAGCATCATCCCCGCGATGATGATGACGATCCGGCGCCCGGTGTTCGGGATGACGATCGCGTACAGGCAGACGATCAGGCTGAAGTAGTTGGCGACTGGGAAGCTGACGATCGCCGGGCCAAGCCGAAAGAGCGTGACGCGCTTTGGGGTGATGGCCCAGTACCCGCCTGCAAGCAGCTGATCCAGCCGGGAGGACGTCAGCTCATCCACCGCGACGCCATTGCTGAACCAGCTGTAGCTCCAGCTCAGGACGACGATGGCCGCCAAGCCCAAGAGGGCAAGGTCGAGTCGCCGCAGCCAAGCGAACGAAGGCGACCGCAGGGCCAGCGTCACCCCGCTGAGGCTGACGAGCCCGATGCAGCCGCCCAGAATGCCGAGGCGCGAAAAAATGGCCAGGCTTGACCAGGTGTCCAAATAAGTGAAGGCGCGAAACAGCACGAGCCCGATGAGCACCAGGATGACCAGAATCCACAGGCGCAGCCGCTTTTGCAGGAACGTGCGCTGCTCTTCCTCCCACTTGGCGCTGGTCGCACGCGCCAGGTGGCCAAGCGCAAGCTCTGGCTCCGCCGTTCGCGCGGCGGGCCGGGCAAAGACCGACTCCTCTTGGTGGTGGGCCAGCAGCGATTCGATCTCACGACGCAGCTCAGGCTGACCGCTGCACTCACGATCCAGGTGGGCGGCGCGCTCGGCGGGCGGCAACGAACAGACAGAAAGGAAGATCGCCCGGACCCGCGCGTAGTCGATCGATGCCATGCGCTCAGCCTTCGGTTAGCTCTCGTCGCAGCCAGGCCCGGATGAGCGTCCACTCAGCCTCCACGGTTCGCTTGGAGACGCCGAGCACGGCAGCCACCTCTTCGACCGACAGCCCACCGAAAAAACGCAGCGATACGATCTCGGCCTGCCGGGCATCGACCTGCGCCAGCTTGCTCAAAGCCGCATCCACCGCCATCACATCGGCGTCCTTTTGCACCGAAAGGCCCAGCCCTTCGCTAAGCGAGACGCGCTGCACACCGCCGCCCCGCTTGCGTCGGCCACTGCTGCGTGCGTAGTCCACCAAGATGCCCCGCATGAACTGCGAAGCGGCAGCGAAGAAATGCGCACGGCACTTCCATTCGATGGGCTGGTTTTTCAACAGACGCACGAAGACTTCGTGGACCAGCGCGGTGGGCTGCAGCGTGTGGTTCGCGGGCGCGCTCTTCATGATCTGCCCCGCGTGCCGCCGCAGCTCTTTGTAGATGATGGGCAAGAGCGTATCGAGCGCCCCCTTGTCCCCGGCACTCACCGAGGTGAGCAGGCGCGTGAGATCGGCCGCCTCCAGCATGGCCCCAGCTTAGCCCCAGACGACCACCGCCAACAATAACCAACTCCGACGGAATCTCGGCCGGGAGGAGACAGACCGGCCGGGCCTGCGCAGGACCGCAGCGCGCCGGCAGAAAACTTTTTTGGGAAACTTCTGCGGACTTTGATCGCGCTTGTCGGAATGGGGTTTGACGTGGCGGCCGATCCGGATCCTGCAAGGGTGCGGCCTGGCGCGGCGTAATGCGAAAGGAAGGAACGAACATGATGCGCTCCACTCTGTCTCCCCGCTGTCTCTCCTCGTTTTTGCTCTCCGCCTTGGGCGGACTGGTACTGCTCGCTTCGGGCTGCGGCGAGGATCCGAACCACGACTGGGATCCGATGGCGAGCCAGCCCGACGAGCTGGTACCG
>DAORCZ010001008.1:0-3356 GCA_035345735.1 Pseudomonadota bacterium
AAACGGTACGATGGGATCAACCGGTGTGGATTTGTGCGGTCGATACCGACGTTTAGGCAGGCCGGTTTAATTACACATTGCGCCGGACGCCTGCGTACATGGCTCCGGAGCAGTGCGTTGCGGCGCCGAATGTGGATGGGAAGGCGGATGTGTATGCGTTGGGGGTCATCCTTTACGAGATGTTGTCGGGGCGGCTGCCGTTTGTGGCCAAGCATGGCTTTGACTTCATGGCGGCGCATGTGCGGCTGGAGCCAGAGCCGATTGGCGAGCTGATTCCGGATCTGCCGCCGGAGGTGGCGAACCTGGTGCACTCGATGCTGGTCAAGGACGCGGGGCTGCGGCCGAGCATGGACGCGGTGTCGGGCCTGTTGCAGGAGCTGCAGGCGGCGGCGCTGTCGCTGTGGGTGCCAGCTGGCCCGGCTGGGGGGGCGGCGGCGGGGGCGGCGGCGACGGAGGCGGGGGTGGCGGCGACGATCTCGGGGGCTTCGCTGCGGGGGCCGCGGCACAGCAAGGAACAGATCGAGATCGGGGCGACAGCGCCGGGCTCGGGCGGGGCGCGGCTGAGTCGCGAGCTGCCGATTATCAGTGGCGCGGGCGCGCGGGTAAGTGGCAGTCAGCGCAACAGTCAGCCGCTGTTGCCGGCGATTGCACCGTCAGCGGTGTCGGGTCAGCCGGCGAGCGAGGAGGCGACAAAAGCGGCCGCGCCTGAGGTCGCGCCGGCGATTGTGGCCGAGCCGGGCCGGGGGGGGCGGTCGCGCGTGGCTGAGGTCTTGCGGCACCCTTACCTGGTGGCGCTGGGCTTGGCGCTGCTATTCGGTGGCCTTGCCAGCCGCTTGCGCAGTCCGTCGCCGTCAGAGCGCGGCCCAGCCGTGGTCGCGCCGCGTCAGGTGCGCTGGAACCTAACCTCGCAGCCGAGCGGAGCTGAGGTGGTGCGGAGCGATGGGCACGTCCTGGGCAGCACGCCGTTTTCGCTGGTTCGTCCGGCCGATGGCGGCGAGTCGACGCTGACCCTGCGCCTGCCGGGCTATGCCGATAAGTCGGTGGTGCTCAGCCACAACGCCGATGTGCAGACCGCAATCGTGCTCAGCCCGCAGGCCGGCCCGGCGGCGATAGGCGATGCTGGGACGGCTCACGCAGAGCGCGGAGCGCCCGAAAAAGGAATCGAAAAAGGAATCGAAAAAGGGGTCGAAAAAGGGGTCGAAAAGGCCACTGAGAAGCGTCGCGGCAAAGCAGAAAAAGGGCGCGGCAAGGCCGGCAAGAAAGGCGAGGGCGACGACGTCAAGCTGCTGCTCGACTGAGCCGGGGATCGGCGGCGCGGCGACGCAGGCCGAAGCCGTAAGAGGAGAGGTTCATGACAAGGTGGGTCACTGCACTGTGGCTGTGGCTGCTGCTCGGCGCGAGCGGGGCTTCGGTCTGGGCTGCTGATTTCAAGACGCACTACGACCTGGCGATGGCGCTTTATCAGGCGCAGCGCTACGAGGACGCGATTCCTGAGTTCAAGGCGGCCTACGAGCGCGAGCCGAAGCCGGGTCTGCTGTTCAACCTGGCGCAGTCGTATCGCAAGGCCGGCCACCCGCGCGAGGCCATCGAGTACTACGATCGCTACCTGTCGTCAGAGCCCAAGCTCGATAACGAGATGCGGCGCAAGGTCGATGGCTATCTGGCAGAAGCGCGCAACACGCTGGCAGCGCTGGAGCTAGAGATGAAGCAGCGCCTGGCGGAAGAGAAAGCAGCGCGCGAACGGGAGCGCGAGCCGGCGCCATCGACCGTGGCCCCCGACCCGACAGCGGGGCCCGGTCCGGCGGTTTCTCCGACGGCGGTTTCTCCGACGGCGGTTTCTCCGACCGTGGCAGGGGCGACCGCCAGCCGAACGGACCCCGCGATCAGCCGCCCGCCAAGCGAGCCGAGTCGCGCGAGCCCGGTCTATCGGCGCTGGTGGTTCTGGACCGCGATCGGGGGTGGGGTGGCGGCGGCGGCCATCATCACGGGGGTGGTCTTGGCGACGCGCAGCACCGGCTATCCGGCCGTGCCGACGGGAGTGCCGCGCGTGGTGCTGATGTTCTAAACCGCGACCCGGCGTGACCTGGCGGGCGTCCATAGATGCTGCGCTGGGGTCGGGCGAATGAGGACGAAGATGGGCAATCGACGTTGGCTCTGCTCGGTGGCTGCGCTGGCGCTGTCTTTCATCGGCTGGTCGGGCTGCGACGGCGGGCTTAGCACGGTGCTGGTTGGCGTGACCTCGCTGCCGCCCAATACCATCCGCATCAACGCAGCGCTGAGCATCGGCGGCAAGGCGACGACGGCCACCTTTGCGCGCGACAGCAACAACCGCTACGTCGCCAGCAGCGACATGCTGCGCCCCGCGGGGGCGGCGGCTCCTGGGAATGCCCAGCTGGCCTTTGACCTGCCAGCGGGCACCACCGGTACCTTCGTCACCCGGATCACCGTCGAGACCGCCGATCCGCCGGCCATGGGGATGGTGGGCACACCACCCATGCCGACGGTGACGCAGGAAGGCTGTGGCCGTGTCGATTTGGGCGCAGCGATGCTCTACAACCTGGCGATCGACGTGCGTGCCGTCCCCTATCCTTGTGCGTTTTGATCGCCGCCGCGCTGGCTACAAGCCGTAGCGCACAAGCAGGCGCGCCGTGATCGCAACGTAGACGACAAGCAGCAGCAGCGCCGAATAAAAGACAAACGGCGAGAGCTTAGGGAAGCGGCTGACGAAGCGGCCGGTGCTGTTGATCATTCGCTTGGCCAGCGTCGCGGGACAGCTGACGCGGCACAGGCCATCGCGCATGCGCTGCAGCTCCCAGATCATCTCGTCGGCGCTCTGGTGGCGATCCTCGCGGTTTTTGGCCAAGCCCTTGACGATGAAGTGCAGGTGCTCGGCTGGTGGCACGGGATGCAGCGGGTGCTTGATGAAGACCAGTCGGCTGTAGCGAAACTCTTCCCCCAGCACCGAAAACAGGGTCTGCGTGACGTTCGCAAATCCCAATGCAGTCTTGCCGTGCGGGGCCCACACCTCCCACATTGCAGCGGCTCGTCATGACCGCGGGCAGTCGGCGGCGCGTGATGACGGTGCGGAAGGAAACGCCGGCCGCTGTTGCGGGAAAAGACGTCCGCCCGGTGGTTGAGGGCATGCGGGCCGCGACCGCTGGGCAGGCTCGCGTTGCATCGGTGAGTCGGTCCGGCAAGCGGGGCAGCAGGGACGCCGATTATCGACCGGGCAGCGGATAGCCGATGAGGTAGGTCACCGGTAGGCGAAACGGCGCCGCCAGCCGCCCGACCTGGAAGTGATAGTCGCGGGGGGCGAGGTCGGCGACCAGCTGCTGAAGCTCAGCCGGCGAGTAGCT
>DAORCZ010001009.1:0-3344 GCA_035345735.1 Pseudomonadota bacterium
GTCACAGTTGGCGAGCGGGTCTACGCCGTCGGTGCCCCGCGCGGGTTAGAGCTGAGCCTATCCGATGGCCTCATATCGGCGCTGCGTCGCGAAAGCAAGAGCCCAGCGGAGGGCAGCAGCACAAAGGTCGGGGCTGACGCAGCGGGCAAGGTCGGCGGTGATACCGCGGCGGTGCTGCAGACGACGGCTCCCGTGTCGCCGGGATCGAGCGGCGGTGGGCTGTTCGATGCGCAGGCGCGGCTCATCGGCATTATGACCTTCACCGCGACCGGCGGACAGAACCTGAACTTCGCCCATCCCACCGAGTGGATCGAGGCTCTGCGCGCTGCCGCTCCGGCGAGTGCGAGCGCAGCGGCCGTCGCCACCAAACCGCCGCCGCGTTATGGGCTGATGCAGCGTCCGTGGGGCCTGCGTTGTCATCTCAACACGCGGTCGATCTGGGGCGTGTTCAGCGGCGGCTCGGAAATGTTGGAATCGAAGCCCACGCGAGCCGAGATCGAGCTCAGCTTCTTTGAAAAGCAGACGCCGCAGCTTCAGGGCGAGGTGGATGGCGAGGCGCGGCTGGGCGAGCTGGTGCTCTCGGACTTGAATCGGGAAGCCGGCTTTATCGCGTTCTCGCCGAGCTATGACCGCGACCGTCGCCGCTCGTACTTTTTTTCAGTCGACGACGATGGTCAGTTTCGACTCACGACGCTGACCGCCTTCGAGTTTCGCGGTCAGCCGCGCATCAGTGCCACGGCGGGGCCCTGTGACGCGGTGGATGCGGCATCCAAGATCACGAGCGCACCCGACCCCGAGGAGCGCTGCAAGAGCGGCGATGTGCAGGCCTGCATCAGCCGCGCCGAGACCCTCATCGGACGGGACCGCACGGGGGCGCTCCGTCTGTACCTGCGGGGCTGCGACCTGGCCGAACATGAAAAGACGCGCGACGACGGACTGCGCGCCTGTGGCCAGGCGGCCAAGCTCTGCGAACAGATGGGATTTACGCTGCGCGCAACCGAGCTGCGCAGCCGCATCACGCGCTTGCAGGGCAAGCCGTAGGAACCCGCTTTGCGCGAGCAAATCGGCGTTGTTGGCCGCGCGGCGGCGCGATAGATTCCGGGCCTCTCACACTGCTGGAGGCAGCATGCGCGCGCGATGGTCGGAGGGATTGGCAGAGGGTTCGGGCCGCGCTTTTGCGCCCTTTATGCGAGCGGGGATGGGCTGGCTGCTTTTGTCGGCCTGGGTGACGCTCACCGGCTGCGGCAGCTATTCGCCGGCGCGGGGGACGCCTGACGATCCCTTCGATCCGGGGCCGCGGCCGCTGGGCGGAGCGTATGGCTCGGGCTCGGGCGGCATGGTCAAAGATCCCGACCCCCCGCCGACCTGCGACGAGTCGCTGCGTCGCTGCCCGCAGGACTTCATCTACAGGGGCACGATGGCGATGCCGAGCACGGGCAACGAGCGCTCGGTCGAGCTACGCGGCGACTATCGCGCCGGGGCCTGGATGGCCGGCGATCCCTTCAGCTGGGATGGTAAGGTCTGGCGAGCCACCGTCGAGCTGCCCTGGCAGGGCCGCTTCCTCTACAAGATCCGCATCGTCGATGCCGCCGGGGCGGAGAAGTGGATCGCCGACCCCGAAAACCCGCAGAGCGAGCCCGATGGCTTCGGCGGCATGAACTCGGTGGGGATGGGCGGCACGTGCAGCAAGTGGACCTGCGCCGCGCCGACCCCGACGTGCGAGAAGCCCTCGACCGGCAGCTTCGACTGGCGCGATGCCGTGCTGTACTTCGTCTTTGTCGATCGCTTCCGCGACGGCAATCCGGCGAACAATATGCCGTCTTCGGCTGGCGGGCTCGACCCGTCGACGAATTGGCTGGGTGGCGACTGGGCCGGCGTGACGCAGAAGATCAAGGATGGCTACTTCACGGGCCTGGGGGTAAACGCGCTGTGGCTGACCGTGCCGATGGACAACACCGATGGCACCGGCTTGGGCGATGACGGGCGCCAGTACACCGCCTATCACGGCTACTGGCCGCGCGACCTGACCAAGACCGAAAAGCGCTTCGGCACCGGCGCCGAACTGAAGTCGCTGATCGATGAGGCGCACAAGGTCGGCATCAAGATCCTCATCGACTACGCCATGAACCATGTGCACAAGGACTCGCCGCTCTACGCCATGCACATGAGCGATGGCTGGTTCAATCCGCTCGATCTCGGCGGCGGCAAGCAGTGCATCTGCGGCTCGCCGGAGTGCGGCTGGGACGATCCCAACAAGGCCAAGGTCTGCTGGTTCCGCGACTACCTGCCCGACTTCAACTTCAACAACGCCGGGGCACGCGCCTATTCAATCGACAACGTCATCAGCTGGCTGTCGGACTATGGCATCGACGGTCTGCGCCTGGATGCCGTCAAGCACATCGAGATGTCGTGGCTGACCGACCTGCGCAGCCGCATCACCAAAGACGTCGAGAGCAAGACCAAAGAGCACGTCTATCTGGTCGGCGAGACCTACTCGGGCAGCCGCGATGCGATTCGGCCCTTTGTCGACCCGTGCACCAAGCTCGACGGGCAGTTCGACTTTCCGCTGCGGGCTGAGCTGAACGGCAAGATCCTCCTGCGGCAGGGCAAGATGCAGGACCTGCGCAGCTTCATGGACAGCAACACGACGTTCTATGGCAGCGGCCTGATGTCGACGTTCATCGGCAATCACGACGTGCCGCGCAGCATTCACTTCGCGCAGAACACGCCGCTGTGGACGAACGTCTGGGACGGCGGCAAGGATCGCAACTTCGGCGCCAGCCGACCCGGCGTGGTGGGCGAGACGGCGGCGTATGAGCGCATGGCGCTGGCGATGGCGCTCTTGTTTACCAACCGCGGCGTGCCGCTGATTTATTACGGCGATGAGATCGGTCTGCCGGGGGCGGGCGATCCCGACAACCGTCGCATGATGGACTGGAACACCGACGGCTATAACGCGGGCCAGAACCTGCTCCTCGATCGCCACAAGAAGCTGGGCGCGATTCGCAAGGCGCACTCGTCCCTGCGCCGTGGCACGCGCAGCACGGTGTCGGTGGCCGATGACACCTGGGCCTATAAGCTCGTCGATGGCAGCGATGTCGTCTACGTCCTGCTCAACCGCAGCGACAGCGAAAAGACGGTGGGCGGGCTGCCTTCGGTGCGGCTCAACGACGCGCTGCTGGGCGACAGCGTCACCGGCCCGGACATCAAAGTGCCGGCGCGCGGGGTGCGGATTCTTCTGCCGTAGGGGGGAAGGAGGCGGCGCCGACTTAGCGCGGGGGAGCGGGGGCCGCGGCGGGAGCGGCAGCCGGAGCGGCGGGCTTGGGGGCCGCCGGTGCGGCAGT
>DAORCZ010001010.1:0-3342 GCA_035345735.1 Pseudomonadota bacterium
TCGACGCCCCGGCGAAAAAAGGAGGCCGCGTCCGCGGGGGCCCCAGCCGTGCAGCCCGTTCGCGCTGAAGTCATCCGCAGCTGAATATGTAAACACCTCCCCAGCCGCGCTCCGCCTTCCGCAGATTTGGCGGAGCCATCGATACATCGGAAACCCTTGCGCACTCCGACGCCGTCGTCCAAGCCGCAGGGGTCGTGCGCGGATCGACCTCTGCAACCCATCCCTCCGTCGCGGATGAGCCACGCAGCGCGAGCTGGACCACCGCTGGTATGCCGCTTGCGAATCAGGGTCGCGACACCGCCATGCGCTCCCCGCGCCTGGCGCGCCCCGAACTAAAGGAGAGCCCGTCTATGTACCGCGTCGTCGTGCCCCGCCTGCTCTTGCTTGGCCTAGCGCTTGTGCCGGCCCTCGCCGATGCCCAGCCGCTGTCGATTCCCGTCGAGTCCAAGGTTGCCGCCCCGCGCAAAGATCGAGGCGATGGCCTGTGCGCCACCATCGTTCACGTGCAAGACCCGGCGATCGGCCAGGTGCCGTTTTCCAGCGTCGATGATGCCCTGGGCAGCCTGAACCAGACCTCGTCCCGGCTGACCGAAGATGCGCGCACCAGCCGATCGTTTTCGCTGGTCAACTTCAAGAACAACGAGCCCGTCGCCATCGGCGACTTCTCCGACGATGTCCTGTTTCCCTACAGCGACAACGCCGGCGCCACACCCCCGGGCAACGATCGCAACTTCGCCGTCCGCCTGCGCGGCTACATCAATGTCGATGCCGAGCAGGTCGCCGATCTGCAGCGCACCATCGGCCTGTTTGCCGACGATGGCGCACGGCTGCAGATCGGCGGCGCACTGGTCACCACGCCCGATGTCGATCAGCGGCTCTCCTCGCGCCGCATCCGCCAGGTCAAGTACGGCGCCGCCGGCCTGTACCCCATCGAGCTTGTCTACTACCAGAACGGCAGCAACGCCGTGCTCGAGCTCTCGCAGTCGAGCCAGTGGGTCCCCGAGAACACCAAGCTGACCAACCTGCACGACCTTGGCTTCACGCTGATCGGCGCGCCGCGCCCCAACCTCTTCGTCAACACCGAGCTCTACACCGCCCGGGCCGGCAGCGCCCCCTCGTGCGTCGAATGCCGGAATGACGCCAGCTGCGGCAAAGGCAACTACTGCGTCCGCGACTTTGGCCCCACCCTGCCCGACGGCCTGTGTCAGGAGTGCAACGTCGCCTCGCACTGCGGTCCCGACTGTCGCGCCTGCGATGCCCAGAGCCCGATCTGTTACGAGGGCGGCTGCGTGCAGTGCCTCGCCGATAGCGACTGCGCCGCCGGCGATCGCTGCAACCTCAGCAGCCGACGCTGCGAGACGCCGGTGCAGGACTGGCGCTACGTCGGTGGCTGCAGCACCAGCCAGGGGGGACGCAGCCTGCCGGCTGGCCTGCTTGGCGTATCGCTGACCTTGGTCGCGCTGGCGCTGCTGCGGGCCCGTCGCCGCCGTCGCCAGCTGGGGCTGCTGCTGGGGCTGGGGCTGCTGCTCGTACCGCTGCCGAGCCGGGCCGAGCTTGCGGTCAACACCCAGACCTTTCACCCCGCAATCGGCGCGGAAAACATCATCACCGTTGAAGGCAGCCGCACCGGGCAGCGCCTGCGACCGATCTTGGTCGGCCTTATCGAGTACGCCCATCGACCGCTGCGCCTCCTCGACAACTCGACCGGCAACACGCTGGCCGAGACCATCCGCCACATCACCACGCTGCACATGATGGGCGGCTTCGGCCTGACCCGCTGGCTGGCCCTGAGCATCGATCTGCCCGTCGTGCTGTATCAGAGCTTCGATCGCGCAACGCCGATCAGCGATGTCCCGGTGACGCCCGCCGAGTATGGCCTGGGCGATGTCCGCGTCGTCGGCAAGGCGCGACTGATCGACAACTCGCGCGGCGGCCTGGGCCTGGCCTTCGTGCCGCAGTTCACGTTTCCATCCGGTGATGGCCGGCAGTTCCGCGGCGACGACGCCTACGGCATCGAGCCGCGCTTCGCGCTCGACTATCGCTCAGCGGGCGGAGCCATCGTCGCGCTGAACCTGGGCTTTCTGGGACGGACCCGCGATCAGCAGGTGCGCAACGTGCGCATCAGCAGCCAGGTCCGCTATGGCCTGGGCATGTACGTGCCGCTGCCCGAGGGCTTCGGCCTGATGGGCGAGTTCGCCGGCGGCACCAGCGTGGTCAGCGAGCCACAGGGACCGATCTATTCGCCGCTCGAAGGCCATGTCGGCGGTCGCTGGGTGCATGCCTCCGGCCTCAACCTCAACCTCGGCACCGGCATGGGCTTTACCGACGCCGTGGGCTCGCCGAAGTTTCGCTTCTTCGCCAGCCTGGGTTACCTGCCGGTCGAAAAAAAGCGTGAGCCACCACCGCCTGCCACCGCGCCACTGACCGTCGAAAAAGCCGGCAGCGGCTCGGGCCTCCTGACCTCGCTCCCCGGCGGCATCGACTGCGGTCAAAGCTGCAGCGCCGACTATCGGCTGGGGACGCAGGTCGTCGTGCGCGCCCTGCCCAGCGCCGATTCGCGCTTTGTCGGCTGGTCGGGACCGTGCAGCGGCACCGGCGAGTGCGTCGTGTCCCTGCGCGGCCCCACCCACCTGCGCGCCGAGTTCGCCCACGCCGAGGAGCGACGCGCCACCGTCAGCGTCGAAAAAGAAGGCGAGGGCCTGGGCGAGGTGCTGTCCGAGCCCAGCGGCCTGTCCTGCGGCAAGGTGTGCAGCGCCAGCTATCGCGTCGATCAAGAGGTGCGCTTCATCGCCGTCCCCGCCAAAGACGCGCGCTTCGCCGGCTGGGAAGGTGCCTGCAGCGGCGTCGAGCCCTGCAGCCTGGTCATCCGCGGCGACACCCGCCTGCGAGCCCGCTTCATCAAGGCGCAGATCACCGTCAAAGAAAAGAAGCTCGATCTCAACGGCAACGTCGTCCACTTCGAGACCGCCAAGGCCAAGATCGACATCGACTCGTTCCACCTGCTGGATGAGGTCGTGCTGATCCTGCGCGAGCACCCCGATATGCGCCTGCGCATCGAAGGCCACACCGACGCCGTGCCGTTCAACGCCCCCGGCGGCAACCTGCAGCTTTCCAAAGATCGCGCCGCCGCCGTCCTGCAGTACCTCGTCGATCACGGCATCACGGGCGCCCGCCTCAGCAGCGAAGGCTACGGCGACCGCTGCCCCGTCGCCACCAACCAAAGCCCCGAAGGCCGCCAAGCCAACCGCCGCACCGAGTTCTTAATCATCGACCTCAAGACCGGCGAGGCCCAACGCACCCCCTGCGTCACCTACACCCCCGCCCCCAAAGCCAGCTCCCCCC
>DAORCZ010001011.1:0-1787 GCA_035345735.1 Pseudomonadota bacterium
TGGCACACCGGCTGCAATAGGACCCGGGCAGGAGGCCACGACGATGACTGCCCAGAGCCAAAACAGCGTCCTTTTCGCCCTGTCCGAGCTGCAGCAGATCGAAGCGCAGCGCATCGCAGAAGAAGCCGCGCAGCAGGCCGAGGCTCGCCGCCGCGCTGAGGAAGCCGATCGCCGCGAACGGCAGGCCCGCATCGAGGCCGAGGAGCACCGCCAGCGCGTCGCCGAAGCCGAAGCCCGCCTGCGCGTCGCTGAGGAGCTTCGCGTCGGCGAAGTGCAAAAGCAGGCCGGCCAGCTTGAGCATGAGCTGCGCGTCGTTCGAGCTGAGCGCAGCCTGCTGGCCGACAGCCTGACCCGCTTCGAGCAGACCCCGGCCCCATCGCCCTATCGACCGCTGTACGCGCTGTCCGCGTTTGCGGTGGTGCTGATTGGCGGCGTGACCCTGGCCACCAGCCTGCTTTCCCGCTATCCCGATCCACCGCGACGGCAGGTCGTCGAACGGGCGCCGGTGGTCAGCCCGGCGATCGATCCCAAACTAGCG
This sequence comes from Pseudomonadota bacterium, assembly GCA_035345735.1. Taxonomy (GTDB): domain Bacteria; phylum Myxococcota_A; class Polyangia; order Palsa-1104; family JAEUJZ01; genus JAEUJZ01. Next base: position 539 of record DAORCZ010001011.1, read on the forward strand.
GATCAGATGGCCGTGCTGGAGGCTCGCCTCAACAAAATCTTGGCCGATCGTCCGACGGAGAAACCGGCAGCTCATCCGACTGCGACCGGGAAGCGGCCGAGCCCCCACTCCAGCCGGCCGAGCGAGCGCCCCAACCTGAATGCCGAGCAGTGCGAAAATGATCCGCTCGGCTGCCTGCACCTGCGCTAAACGGCGCGCTAAGCGGCCATGCGCGGGATGGCTGCGACGGGCCCGGCTGGCAGGATGATCGTCGGCTCGGTCTGGGCCTGCAGCTGCTCGATGGTGACACCGGGGGCCAGCTCGCGCAGATGCAGGCCGTCGGCCTCGACATCCAGCACGCCGAGCTCAGTGACGATGCGACTGACGCAGCGCGGAGCCGTGAGCGGCAGGCTACAGCTCCGCAAGATCTTGCGCTCGAACACGCTGTCGGGGTCGCCCTTCTTGCGCGCCACGTGCTCCATCATGATCAGCACGCGCCGTGCACCCGCGACGAGATCCATCGCTCCGCCCATGCCCTTGACCATCTTGCCGGGGATGGTCCAGTTGGCCAGATCGCCGCGCTCGGACACCTGCAGCGCGCCCAGGATGCACATGTCGATGTGGCCGCCACGGATCATGCCGAACGAGTCCGCCGACGAAAAATAGGCCGAGCCAGGCAGCTCGGTGACGGTCTGTTTGCCGGCGTTGATCAGGTCGGGATCTTCATCGCCCTCGAAGGGAAACGGACCGGTGCCGAGCATGCCGTTTTCCGACTGCAGGATGACGTCGACGCCGGGCGGGATGTAGTTGGCGACCAGGGTCGGCAGGCCGATGCCCAGGTTCACGTAGAAGCCGTCGCGCAGCTCGGAGGCCACGCGGCGCGCCATCATGGCCATCTGTTCGTTGGTGAGTGCCATTCTTGATCCTAAAGCAGGGGGGCCAGGGTTTGGGCCGAGGACTACTGGGCGGCCTGCGCCCGCGGCCGGACGGTGCGCTGCTCTATCGGTTTTTCGTAGTTCTTGCCGACAAAGACGCGCTGCACGAAGACGCCCGGGGTGTGGACGTGATCGGGGTTAAGCGCCCCTGGCTCGACGAGCTCTTCGACCTCGGCGATCGTCACGCGACCGGCCGTGGCCATCATCGGGTTGAAGTTGCGCGCCGTCTTGCGGTAGACGAGGTTGCCGAAGCGGTCGCCCTTCCACGCCTTGACGATCGCGAAGTCGCCGGCCAGCGCGGTCTCCAGGATGTAGTTGCGCTCCTGGCCCAGGCG
>DAORCZ010001011.1:1887-3341 GCA_035345735.1 Pseudomonadota bacterium
AAGCCGCCAGAGAGGATGACTGCGCCTTCCTGCACGTCGAATAGCGCCGCATCCGCGTCGGTAAATACTTTGTTCATCGCCTGGGCATTGTATCCAGCTCGTCCGCTCAGTAAACAGCGCTGTTGGCGGCCCCGACTCCGGCGAGCGTGGGATATGATGGGCCTACCTCATGAAGACTCGCGCTGCTCTCTTGTTTTCGTCGCTGCTCGGCCTGTTCGTGTCGGCCGATCTGCCGCTGGCCCGCGGCGAGGGCGACCCCCTGTCGCTGACCCGCCGCGATGAGGGCCGGCTGCTCAATCAGGCGCTATCGCCGATGCACTTGAGCTCGAATCTGCGCGTGCTCGATAACCGCAGCGATGGCTGGCTGACGACGCTGATGAGCGATCCGCCGGCGACCCGCGTGCTGGTGGTCCACCTGTTCACCACCGCGCAAGCCGCCGACATGGGCTGGCTGCGCGAAGCGGGGCGGCGCATCGAAGCCAACTACGGTGGCGATGTCCGCTTCCTGTTCGTCAGCGAATCGGTGAGCGGTACCGACGTCAAGCGGACGCTCGGCCCCGCGACGCTGGAGATCCGCCGGCCAACCGTCGCGGGGCAGCCGCCGATCACCCCGTTTCCCATCTACCTCGATGCCAATGCCGCGCTGGCTGAGTCGCTGCGCCCGGCCCTCCTGGGTGGTGAGCTGCACCTGCCGATGACACTGCTCGTCGATTCCGAGTTCGTCATCCGCTACGCCATGGTCGGCGGCATCAGCGCCCGTCGCAGCGAGCTTTCAAGTGCGATCGCGGACCTCTTGCGCCAAGCGCCGCGCAAGCGCAACCCCGGCACGCCCGCGCTGGAAGGCGAAGGGGCCAGCGCTGCGCCGATCCTCGGTCCCAAGACGGCCAAGCGGAACTAAGCGAAGGAGACCCCGCGCATGCCTCGTCCGTCGCTCCGCTCGCTCGCTCTGCTGTCGCTGTCGTTACTCGTGCTGCCGGGTTGTCCGCCGCCGCAGATTGCGCCCGCGACGCACGGCCCGCCGCTTTACTTCTGGGGTATCCGTCGTGACTGCAAGCGCGATGCGCTGCTCTCGGCCGCAGTCGAAAAGCGCCTGGGTCAGCTCGGCAACGAGACGCGTCGGGTCTGGCCCGTGCCGGCGCTAGAGAACGCCCGCCCGGCGCTGGCGGCGCAGGAATACGCGCGCTCTTGCGAGATCAAAAGCGGCATCCTGGTCGGCGGCCACGTCGAGGAGCGCTCGCTGGGCCGCGAGACACCGATCACGCTGATGCGGCTTTGGCGCGTCGATCTGGCGACGCACAAGCTGACCTATCGCGATCACTTCTGCCGCGCCTGTGAGCTCAGCCGCATCCTCGCCACGCAGGTCGCCTACCTGGCTGAAGAGGGCGGCGACAGCGAGAGCCGCGACAGCAAGATCCCGACCTTCTGCTTTGAGTCGATGCCGGTGGCGACGCCCA
>DAORCZ010001012.1:0-3339 GCA_035345735.1 Pseudomonadota bacterium
GTTACGTCCTGACCTTCCTCGAAGACGACGCGACGCAGACCTCGTACCTGGGGGTCTTTGCGGCCGAGCAGATCGAGCGCGGACCGATCGGAAAGGTGCGCCTGCCGCGCCGCGTGCCGACGGGCTACCACACCTACTGGGTCCCGGCGTAGGTCACGCTGTGTCGCGTGGACTAGCCCGACGAGGCTTGCAGCAGGCTGAGTAGCTGCGCGATCTCGGGCTCTAGCGCCCGCGCTTCGCCGATTGAGAAGTACAGCTCGCGAACCTTTTGCAGGGCCGCCGTCAGGTCCGCACGCAGGCCCACAGGCAGGCCACCGGCCGCGATCTGCCGACGGAGATTGGCGACACAACCGGCAAAGATCTGGCCATCGAAGGCGGCAAGGCGCAGCAGCGACAGCATCTGCTCTAGCGACAGCGAGTCGTAGTGGTTTTCGAGGAACTTCTTGAGCAGGAACAGATCGCCGGGACCGCCAGTCGCCAGGTGGGTATCGAAGGCGAGGCGCGTCTCGCCAAGCTCGGGCAGGCCAAAGGCGAAGGCGTTGAGGCTCAGGCCAGACTCGCGGCTCTGGCGATGCATGCACTGGCCGCCCTGTGCCCGCGTCCACTCGGCGATGGCGTGATAGTTCACCGACAGCGAACAGCTGCCATGCACCGACCAGCCGGGCATGGGCGATAGGACATCGTCGGCGGCGTACGCCCCTTTGTCGGCAGAGAGCAAGAGCAGCCCACACGAAGCCAGCGCGCGCAGTCGCGAAAGACAGAGCAGCGCTGCACAGGGAAAGACCAGCTCGCCGCGCTCGCCAGGGCGCACGTAGCTCTGCAGGATGCGCTCCCACGTCTCGTCGCTGTAGTAGGGACCGCTGACCGGCAGGTGCTCAATTTCGATCTCGACGCGCGAAAGCAGCGCCGGGTCGTCGAGGTCAAGGACTGGCGTATCGACCTGCAGCCACAGCAGGCTCTCGTGCAGGCGACCGTTTTCGACGAAGAACGCGTCCTGCGGCACGCTGTCAAAGACATAGTTGGCGATGCACAGGAGCGGCTGCTTCAGCGAGCCGGGCGACAGTGTCACGCCACTGTGGCGTAGCTGCAGCTCGGTGTCGGCTTCGACGTCGAAGCGCGCGCAGTCAAGCAGCCCCGCATCAAAGAGCGGCTGCAGGCGGGGGTGGCTGCGGTAGTACTGCACGTTGGCTTCGGCGAGGTCGGTCAGCACGTAGCGAATCGGCGGCACCGCAAAGGGTGCGCGCGCCAAAAGCGGCGCCAGCTGCGTGACGAAGTGGTAGGCGAAGCGCCCGACCCCTGCCCCGAGCTCGACGATGTAAAGCGGCTGCGTGGCATCGGCAGCGGCCCCCGGCTGGCGCGGTACATCGCGCAGGAAACCCAGCACCACCTGGGCATAGGCAGCGGCGATAAAGGCGTTGCTGGTGACGTAGTGCGGCACCGTACCGCGCTGCCAAGCGGCGGCTCCCTCCGATGTGTAGTAGCGGCGCTGCCACTGCCAAATGCGCGACTGCGAGAGGCGACGTTTCTGTTCGAGGAGCATGGGCATCCCTTGGCCAGAAGAGCTGCGAGCGATCAGTCAGGGCTGCCAAGAGCCCCGCACCTGCTGCGTCGACGACAACGATCCCGGCAGTGTACCGCGCGTCGCCCAACGCCGGCGATGGATTCGTCCGTGTGCGCCGAGGCCAGCCCGCTCCTAGCGCTGCGCCTGGCTGCGGGCTGCGAACTCTGCGCCCAGGGCACGCACCGCCCACATCCAGCCCAGCAGCGTGATCACGATGAACAGGCCGACCCAGGGGGCCGAGGCCGACAGCGTGCCGCACAGCAAGAGCAGCCCCTGATGGATGACCGACCCGCCCGACTTGCCCAGACGCGAGCCGACGCCGTCGATCGCGGCCTTGCCGTTGATCTTCATGTCGGCGGGCAGCGGCACGAAGGCCATCTCTTTGGTTGCGTCGAAGACGGTGTACTTGGCGGTGCGGGCCAGGCAGTTCTGCAGCGTGCCGAAAAAGACGATCAGCGGAAGCACCGTCAGACTGCCCGACAGCCCTCCGGACAGACCGCCCAGCATCGCGGTGGGCAGCAGAAACGGTCCAAAGAAGCCCAGGCTGGTCAAGAACAGCAAAAGGGGCGTCAAGAGCGCCGTTCGAGTCCAGCCCAAGACCCGGATGGCGTTGCCGGCCACGAGCAGCGCACTGAGGGTCGCCAGCACCCCGAGGATCGAGCTGACCTGATTCATATATAAATTGTAATGTTGAGGATTTGGATATAGCAGCTTAACTTCGTGTTTCCACACTACTTCCGTCAGATTAATCACAATATTATAACCCAGCACAATTACCGCGATACACATTAGATATCGCGAGCGCAGCAGATAGGAAAAATTATCCATCAGACTAATCTTGCCTTGGGCTTCGCGTTCATCGTGGGCGTCGCGCAGATCGTAATGTCGCGGGTCGGTGAGTACATGATTGACCGTCCAGCGAAATAAGCCGATTGCAATACCCGCCGCCGCGAGGACGGAGAGCAAGATAAACAGGATGGACTGATCCCAGGCCGTCGTGCCGTAGGGCAGCCAGGGATAGAAGGGATTGCTGCACAGGGCAATCGAAACCTGGCCGGCGACGACTCCCGAGACGTTCGCGCCGACGACATACAGGCCATAAAAGCGCTTGGCTTCGTGCAGCCGCGTCACCTGGTTGGCGAAGCCCCACAGCAGCGTGCCGTGGATGACGCTGCCCCAGAGCTCGCTCATGACGTAGAACAGGGTGAACAGCCAGTAGCGGTACATGGCAATCAGACCGGCGAAGCCCGACGGCAGGACGCGCGCTAGCCAGTCGGCCGAGGTCCCCGGCTGCAGGTGCTCTTGGACCGGCAGCAGCACCAGAAAGAGTGCAAAATAGCCCGCAAAGATAGCGACCAGTGCGTAAAACACCGTTTCCTTGCTGTATCGATTACTTAGAAAGCTAAATAACGCAGTCATCACTACGGCAGATGGGAACATCGCCCATACTTTGATAAATGGAATAATTTCCGCCCCGGACATCTTCGCAGTCACCACCAGAGTGTCCTTCATAATTCGCAAAACATTGTAATTAAACGTAACCAAGAAAAACAAAAACAAGATCGGGAGTAGTTTCCGTAGCTCATGGCGATGAACCGGCCAGAGGATTCGGCGCCAAGTACTAAATGAATCGGTTGTGGGGTCGGGTGCGGATTCCGGCATTGTGCACATGAGTGCTCAGTCACCGGGACTGGCGACTGAGCCGCAGCGGGGCTTTCGAGCCAGCCGCAGAAAATAGCTAAACCTCGCGGGCATGGAAGCTGAAAATGCCGGTCGCG
>DAORCZ010001013.1:0-648 GCA_035345735.1 Pseudomonadota bacterium
CGTTCCCCGAGGTGCCCCAGCCCGTCACCCTGGCCAATGCCGCCGCGGCGATCGGCGCTTTCGAGCGCAAGCTCGTCACCCCGAGCCGCTGGGACAAGTTCTTGGCGGGCGACCCAGCCGCCTTGACGGAAGACGAGCAGGTCGGCCTGGGCAAGTTCCTCGCCGTTGGCTGCAACGCCTGCCACAGCGGAACCCTGCTCGGCGGCAGCATGTTCCAGAAGGCTGGCTTGCGAAAGCCTTGGCCCAGCGACGCAGATGGCGGTCGATTCGCGGTGACCAAGCAGGAAGCCGACCGAATGATGTTTAAGGTCCCCAGCCTGCGAAACATCGAAAAGACGGCGCCCTACTTCCACGATGGCAGCGTCACCGCTCTCGAAGACGCGGTGCGCACGATGGGGAGGCATCAGCTCGGCGTTGAGCTCTCGGACGCCGACGTTGCCAGCATCGCAACCTTCCTGAAGTCACTGACCGGCGCGATTCCGCAGGAATATGTCCAGGCGCCGGCACTTCCGCCCAGCGGCCCGAAGACACCGAAGCCTGATCCGCGCTAAATCGATCCCCACTGTTCCACGTGGAACAGTCCCCCCCTCCCTGCTCGCGCCCCCTCCTTCCCTCCACGCCAAGCCTAACCCAGTGTTCCACGTGGAA
>DAORCZ010001013.1:748-3337 GCA_035345735.1 Pseudomonadota bacterium
CATCGGGACACTCCGCCCACAGCGCCTATCCCCGATGTCCAGCGACCACCCAGTGTTCCACGTGGAACATCGGGACACTCCGCCCACAGCGCCTATCCCCGATGTCCAGCGACCACCCAGTGCAACGTTCCGCGTGGAACACCTCAGCAGCCGTAGCCTTCCGCCAAGCAGTCTGTGATTCCCACAGGCAGGCGACTCAGCGTAGCTTGCAGGAGTCATGATCGTTGCCATCCACCAGCCGAACTATCTGCCCTGGTGTGGCTACTTCGCCAAGCTGGTAGCAGCGGACGTCTTTGTGGTGCTCGATGATGTCCTGCTGTCAAACGGCCGAAGCTTCGTGTCGCGAACGGCCGTTCTTGGTCCACATGGGCGGCAGTGGCTGAGTGCGCCAATCTCTCGCGCAGGGACGCCCGCCATTGCTGAAGCCCGCTTTGCTGGATCTCACTGGGCTAGCCAGCATCTTCGAGCCTTGCATGCAATGTATGGTCATGCAGCGTATGCCAAGGTGCTTCTGGAACCACTGCGCGCGCTCTATTCCGCCCCAGCTGAGCGGATCGCGGACTTCAACCTGTCGGCCATCGCCCAGCTCTGTTCTTTGCTTGGCTTGAAGACCCCGGTTGTTCGATCCAGCAAGCTAGGCGTCCCCGGGAATGGCAGCCGGCATCTATTAGGCTTGGTACAGGCCGTCGGTGGCACGACGTACCTATCTGGCCCCTCTGGCCGTAACTACCTTGAACCGGCCGTTTTCCGCGAAGCTGGGGTGGACATCCGCTACGGCGAGTATGTAGCGACACCCTATCCGCAGGACCGAGCCGAGTTCGTACCGGCTCTTAGCATCGTCGATGCCCTGTGCCACATCGGCCCGGCAGCAACCCGTGAACTGTTGAGCTATCCCTCACGCTCCTGCGTCGACGCCCCGGCGTGACTAGGCCCCCCCCACAAGCACTGAAAACCGCCCTAGCCCCGCGCCCGCAGAGTCGATTGCAATGCGGCGCCGAGCTCCTCGAAGCGGAACCGATACCCCAGCTCCCGAGCTCGCCGTGGAATGGCTCGCTGACTGCCCAGCAAAACCTCAGCCCGTTCGCCGAGCATCAGCTTCAGTGCCACCTCAGGAACCGAAAACAAGGCCGGCCGCCGCATCGCCGAACCGAGCTCAGTCGCCACCGTGCGTACGGTCGCCGGAGCAGGGGCTACCGCATTGATCGGCCCCTGGGCGTCGCCACGCTCCAGTGTGAGTAGGATCAGTCCGACCAAGTCTTCGAGATGCACCCAAGCCCAGTACTGGTCGCCAGAGCCCAGCGGCCCCCCGACGAACAACCGGAAGGCGGGCATCATTTTTTCGAGCGCACCGCCGCCCTCTCCCAACACCACACCGATCCGCAGGCAGACAACGCGCAGCCCATGCGCCTTTCCGGCCTCGGCCGCCGCTTCCCAATCCACACATAGATTGGCCAGGAAATCGCTGCCCGGCGAGGCGGTCTCGGGGAGTTCTTGATCGCCCCGCGATCCGTAGTAGCCAACGGCAGATGCCGACACCAGGACGCGGGGCGCTTGCCCGCTAACTTCGGAGGCGGCGGCCATCGCTTCCACGACACGACGCACACCCTCGACCCGGCTGTCGTAGAGGCGCTTTTTGAACTCGGCACTCCAGCGATCCCCCATTACGGGCTCGCCGGCTAAAGCCACCACGGCATCGCAGTCCGCGACTGCTTGCTGCCAAGTCCCCGGCTTGGTGGGATCCCCCTCCACGATGCGGAGCCGATCTCCCGAACCACGCCCGTCCGGCGTTGCAGCCGCGGGGCCAGCCAGCTCCTGCAGCCGGGACGCTCGTCGTGTCAAGGCGACAACCGAGTCTCCTCGCCGCAGTAGCTCACGCACCAACCGGCGACCGACGAAACCACTGGCTCCCGTTACGAATACTCGCATGCATGCACTCTACTGCGTTGGATGCTCGCTAGGGCACACCTGCGGCAGAGGCCGCGCAAAAGCCAGGAGGCGCCGTACCCGGTTCCGCCCAAGTCCGCGGATAGCCGCCAGATCCGCTTGGCAGCGTAGATGCCCCGCCGCACGCGCCGTCACCAGCGCCTGCGCCGAAACCTCGCCGATGTCTGGCAGCTGGGCCAGCTCAGCCGCGGTAACGGTCTGCAGATCGAGCAGGCGGCCAGCGAGGAGGGCCCGCATGCCCGTAAGTGGCAGCGACTTTTCGGGTTCCCAGTCTGCCAAGGGGTGGGGACAAGATTGCGCCATACCCGACGACGCGACCACCGGTCGCTCGCGACAGGTCCCCCAGGCGGCGTAGCCGACGCCCGTCAGTCGTTCGCTCGGCCGATCTCGTTGCCACAAGCGGACGAGCACGAGGAGCGAGATGCCGACCAGCACCCAGCGCACCCCGACATGGGCTGGCCATGACATAGCCGGCGCGGGGTGCAGGGGCCGTGCCCAGCTTGGCGTCCGTCGAGGGAGGCCAGTGGGACCGGCCGGTGCGTCCGCACCCCGGACTCGGGCGTCCGAGCGGCGGACAGCGATCGACCCAAGCAGAAAATTTGCGATCGCTGCGATCTTGTCGCCACATGGTGTCATCCGCTCAAG
>DAORCZ010001014.1:0-3332 GCA_035345735.1 Pseudomonadota bacterium
ACCGCGGCATCACGGCAGGCCATCAGGACGCGGCCACGCAACGCACACGACCCTCGCCGTCCCGCCGGTCGGCCAGCTAGGGCGCGTCGTCGTCCTGCTCTTCGTAGACGCGAGCCAAAAGGTGGAAGCGACTGCCAGCGATGCGCAGCTCGTTCAGCGGACAGGGCGTGCGGCTGCGGCACAGCGCCGATAGCTCCGACAGACGTGCCCCATCGTGCGCATAGACATTCCAGTCGCCCTCACGCGGGTCGACAATGTCGAACAGCCAGTCGCTGCGCGGGATGGCAAGCGGCGCCAGGCGCGGCGGACTCTCGCTGCTGCCGGCGGCGGACGGGCTTGACCCCGACGATGGGGGCGGCTCAGCCGCATGGTTCGCCGACAGATCGGTGCCGGTCGGGGCCAGCGCTTCGCCGGCTAGCTCGCCGCCAAACTCGATCACCGCTTGCCGCATGTAGTCGATGTCGGTCTCGGACAGCACGCCCTGGCTGACATCGCCCTCGGGATGGGTGTGGTAGGTGCCGATGAATAGCTCGCCGGGTTGCAGCGGCCCCAGGTCGGCGGCGGTGAAAGTCAGCGTGGCATCGCCGAAGCGAAACGGCGGCACGACGATGCGCGAGACGTCGACATCGACGATGGCATCCTGCGTCACCGGTCCCTGCAGGCGCCGTCCCAGGACAAAGGCCGCGACCTCAGCCAAACCCCGCGGACCAAAGCCGGGCTGCGCGGCCGAGATGGCCTTCAGGCGACGAAGCTGACAGACCGAGCGCGCCCCAAAGCGAACGCGCGACAGGCGCCCGCGAAGCTGCACCGCAAAGCTGCGGGCCCGTGCCTCACATCGCTGGTGATCGCGGGCGAAGCCGGGGTGCGGCACGTCGGACAGGATGGCGTTGAGCAGAGCAGCGTTGGCCATCGCGTCGTTGGCATCCAGACGCGGCAGGTCGGGGGCGATCTCGCCACGCTGACGGGCTCGTTCCAGGGAATGCACCGCGGTCCGCGGTCGTTCTGCTCGCAGCAGAATTCCCGCCGACAGTGCGGCGATGCCCAGCCCATATGCCAGAAGCGCCCAGCGACGCATGACCCCCAAGTCCCCCCAGCGCGGCCGGCAGCCGGGCACTGGAATGCCTAAATATGACCGATGTTTTTGTAATTCATCATCCAAAAAATCCAGAAAATCACCGCACTACAGGCCGAACCCGGCACAATGATCCCACCTTCAAATGGAGAATCCATGTCGCGCACCCTTGCTGCTCTCTCGCTGACGACCCTGTTTGGGGCTGTCACGCTCCCCGGCGGCGACGCCCTCGCCGAGGAGGGCATGTGGACTCTGACCGACCTTCCGCGGGCCAGCCTGCGCCAGCGCTACAGCTTTGAGCCCAGCGACGACTGGCTGACGCACGTGCAGCGCGCCGCGGTGCGGCTGGGCAACGGCTGCTCGGGAAGCTTTGTCTCGGGGCAGGGTCTGGTCATGACCAACCACCACTGCGCCGTGTCCTGCATTACGGAACATTCTTCCGCCGGTCAGGACCTGATGAAGAACGGCTTCTACGCCCAGAGCCGCGAGACCGAGAAGCGCTGCACCGGCCTGGAAATCAATCAGCTGATGGAGGTCGAGGACGTCACCAGCTACATCCACGGCGCGACGCAGGGCCTGTCGGGGGAAGCCTTCGGCAAGGCGCAGCGGGCCGAGATGTCGCGCATCGAGAAGCTGTGCAGCGAAGCCACCGGCATGCGCTGCGACGTCGTCAGCCTGTACCACGGCGGCAAGTACCACCTGTACAAGTACAAGCGCTACTCCGACGTGCGGCTGGTGTTCGCGCCCGAGTCGGGGGCGGCTTCGTTCGGCGGCGATCCCGACAACTTCAACTATCCCCGCTATGCCCTCGACGTGACCTATCTGCGAGCCTACGGCGCAAACGGCCAGCCGATCGCCCCCGAGCGCTACCTGGCCTACAACCCGCAAGGGGCGCGCAGCGAGGGTGAGCTGGTCATGGCGGTCGGCCATCCCGGCAGCACGCAGCGCCTGCTGACCGTTGCTCAGCTGGCGTTTCTGCGCGACGTCGTGCTGCCCGAAAAGCTCTTGTACATGGCCGAGCTACGCGGTCGCCTGATCGAGTTTGGCCGCCGCGGCACCGAGCAGAAGCGCCAGGCCGGCGAGATGCTGCAGTACCTGGAGAACAGCTACAAGGCGAACTACGGCCAGCTGCAGACGCTGCTCGATCAGAACTTCATGAACGCCAAGATGTCGGCCGAGACCGCGATGCGGGCTCGCCTGGCGCGTGAGACGGCGCTGCAGGCGCAGTACGGCAGCGCCTGGGACGCCATGGCCAAGGCGCAGGACGGGGCGCGGCGTCTCTTTAAGCTCTACGCCTTCTTGGAGGCGGGACGCGCTTTTGACTCGAACCTGTTCCGCATTGCCCGCACCCTGGTGCGCGCTGCCGACGAGCGTCAGAAAGAAAACGGCGACCGCCTGCGCGAATTCCGCGAGTCGGCCCTGCCCTCGCTCAGCATGCGCCTGCTGTCGAAGAAGCCGATCCACAGCCAGCTCGAAGAGCTGACGCTGGCCTATTCGCTGACCAAGCTGCGCGAAGCACTGGGCCCCGATCACCCCATCGTCAAGCAGGTCCTGGGCGTCGAGGCGCCCGAGGAGCTGGCCCGGCGCGTGGTGCAGGGCAGCAAGCTCGCCGACGTCAACCTGCGCAAGCAGCTTTATGACGGCGGTCTGCGTGTGGTGTCGACGTCCTCCGACCCGATGATCCAGCTGGCGCGGGCGATCGACGGCGAAGCGCGCCAGATCCGCAAGCAGTGGGAAGACGAGGTCGATGCCGTCGAAGACAAGAACGGCGAGCTGGTCGCACGGGCGCTGTTCGCGGTGCTTGGCACCAGCATCTATCCCGACGCCACGTTCTCGCTGCGCCTGACCTACGGCACGGTGAAGGGCTACAACGACGGCCTGCGCGCCATCACGCCGTTCACTTATCTGGGCGGCGCGTTCGAGCGACACACCGGGCGCGATCCCTTCGTGCTGCCGCAGACCTGGCTGGGCAAGAAGGCGGCGCTCAAGCTCGACACGCCGTACGACTTCGTCAGCACGCTCGACATCATCGGCGGCAACTCGGGCAGCCCGGTGATCAACCGCGACGCGCACATCGTCGGCCTGGCCTTCGACGGCAACTTGCAGTCGCTGGGCGGTGCCTATCACTTCGATGAAGCGGTCAATCGCTGCGTCTCGCTGCACGCCGCCGGTCTGATCGAAGCGCTGCGCGTCGTCTATCGCACCGAGCGCATCCTCAAAGAGATCGTCGTCCTGGGCCCGGACGGTCACCCGATGCAGA
>DAORCZ010001015.1:0-3330 GCA_035345735.1 Pseudomonadota bacterium
GGCAGCAGCTGATCTGGCGGGCAGGCGGGGCTTGTGCCCGTGCAGAAATCGGCGAGATCGCAGGCCCCCGCGCTGGGACGGCAGACGGCGACCACTGGCTTGAACTGATCGGCCGGGCAGGCGGTGCTGCCCCCGCTGCAGAACTCGACAACATCGCACGAGCCGGCGGCGGCGCGACAGACCGTGGTGTTGCTGGCCAGCTTATCGGCGGGGCAGGTCACGCTGCTGCCGCTGCACTTTTCGGCGACGTCGCAGGGACCGACGGCAGCGCGGCAGGTGTACGAGCGCGAGCGCAGCTTATCGGCCGGGCAGACGGTGCTCGTGCCGGTGCAGGTCTCGGCAACATCGCACGAGCCGGCGGCGGCGCGACAGACGGTGCCCGCCGCGACCATCTGACAGGTGCCATCGACGCTGCCCCCCGCGGTCTTGCTGCAGGCCTGGCAGTCGGCTGCTCCGCCGCCGCAGGCGCTGTCACAACACACGCCATCGACGCAGAAGCCGCTCTTGCACTCGCGGGTGATGCGACAGGCGGCGCCGTTGTCCTGCGGCACGATGACGCAGTCATAGATCGTCTGCAGCTTCGGCGAGGCATCAGCCTGCACCAGCTTGCAGCTATCCGGGCACAGGTAGATGCGATCCTTGTCGATGTAGAAGCTGCTCAGCGAACAGGCACTGGCCGCCGCGACCTGCGTGAGCTTGGTGGCAAAGCCCGTACCGCCCGGTGTGTATTCGACCGAGACCGTGCTGGGATCGACCTTTTCCCCGACGGGTGGCGTCGGCAGCGGGAAGTCGCAGGCGTACTTGCTGCCCCCGACCACGCCAGCCGCGATGTCGGCAAAGATGGTGCTGAAGCTGCCGTATTCGCAGATCGGGTAGCGCAGGCCGCCGGTGCGGATGCTTAGCCGCTGATAGGTCGGCCCGTTGTTCACTGCGCCAAGGCCGCGCGTGCAGCGCAGGTTCTGCAGTGGATCGGTGGCCAGCCAGGGCTTGCTCGCCGGCGTGTTTTCTTTCAGGCCGACGATGCTGTGCCAGACGTAGTTGCGACGGGTGGCATTGCCGAAGTGCTTGGCCGACAGGGCAAAAAGCTGCAGCTCGAACGCCCCTTCGGACAGCGCGGACTCGTCATCGGTGATCTCGATGAAGACCTTGAACGCGTCATCCCGCAGCCACTGCGACCAGCCGGCCGGGGCCAGGCTGAACTCGTCCTTCAGCGCTCCGTTGTACGAGCGCAGGAGCATGTCAAACGAGTTCGTGCTGCCGATCTCGATGCTGTACTGATAAAAGCGACCGGGGTTGATGCCCGGCTGGACGGGGATGGCGCCGCTGCAGTCAATCGTCGACAGCGGGCGGCTGATGCAGATCGACTGCATGGTCGTCGCCGAGCCATGGCGAGCCACCGCGATGACGCGATAGTCCAGCCCCGATCGCGACAGCACGTCGCCAAAGCTGTTGTTGATGTTGTTCTGGATGGCGACGATCTCGTCGGTCATGCTGGCCGAGTTATCGACGACCAGGATGATGTCGACCGGCTTTCGGCCCAGCGGGACATCGCCGCGGACGCCCACGCAGGCGGCATCGGTCTCGCCGCGGTCATCGCCCGCTAAACGCTGCGCGGGGCTGGCGGTCTCGGCCTGGGCGCGGGCTCCGGTGTCCCCGGGATCGGCGCCCTCGACGCCGCAGCCGGCCAGCGCCAGGGGGAGCAGCGCCAACCGGCAAGAGGCACGGAAGCCGGCGCGCAGTGAGGCCAGCGGTGACAGGAGGGACTTGGATTCGGACATGGGCGTAGGCATGGGTGGATGCACTCCTAGGGTGGGGGGCAGTGACTGCGCACCACGATGCGGCACTGCAGGGGTTCGTCGTTTACGTCGCAGGACAGGACCTCGTGGCCGTCCTCGCGCAGAGCCCGCGGCACGCTGCGGAAGGCCGGGCGGTGATCGAGCCAGATCTCAAGCTCAGCGCCGGGCGGCAGATCTTCGAGGGCCAGCTTGGTGCGCACGAAGGTGTAGGGACAGACCTCGCCCCGCAGGTCGAGGCAGGGACGCTCGGTCGTCTCGCCGGGCCGGGGGTTCGCGATCGGGGACAGGATAGGGGGTTGCTCTGACATAGCGGGGTGGGTATCGGGAATCTGCGTATTCGTCGCGACGGCGGCGGAGCAGGCTCCGGCAGACGCAGGGAGCGGGATACCACGGAATGCTCGCGCCGCGCCCAACTTGCACCTGCGCGCCCGGCTGCGCCTTGACCCTCCGCGAACCGGCGGTCCAGAATGCAGGCCACGCCGCTCGTCGGCCCGTCGGTCTCGCCGGCGGCGGGGCGGGAAGGACGATAGGACCTCTCGATGACTCTGTTCCGCACCACCGGATTGCTTAGCGCCTTGGCTCTTTTGGGCTTTGTCGCGTGGCTGAACTACGACGCGCTGACCGAGGCCTACGGCAGTGGCCCGCCGTACTTTGGGCGCACCACCAACATGGACAAGTGGCACAACCCCGTCCCGGGTCTGGTGGCGATCGATGGGCTGTCGTTGCTTGTCGTGGCTGCTGCCGTCGCGCTGTTTCGCCGTCGCATCGCCGAGCGGGCCGCCGTCGAAGCGGTGTTTGACGAAGACGGTGTTTGACTCGCACTGCCACCTGCAGGACCGGCGCATGGCCGAGGTGCGCGTCGCAGCGCTTTCCCGGGCGGTCGATGCCGGGCTGTCTGGCCTGCTGCTTGCCGGGGTCGATCTGGCCGACTGGCAGGCGCAGGGCGAAGTGCAGCGGGTGGCCCCACCTGAGCTGACGATCGGCACGGCGTTTGGCATCCACCCGCAGATCGTCGAGGAGCTCGACGAGGCCGCGCTCGACGAACAGCTGGCCCATCTGGCCCGCGCGCTGGCCGGTGACGAGCCGGGGCTGGCGCCGCCGCAGGCGATTGGCGAGCTGGGGCTCGATGCTCTGACGCCCGCCCGACGGCAGGCGCTGCCGCGACAGGAGCGCGTGTTTCGGGCTCAGTTGGCCCTGGCTCGTCAGGTCGAGCGGCCCGTGGTCCTGCACATCCTGCGCACTCACGGCGAAGCCCTGCGCATCCTGCGACGGGACGGCGTGCCGCGCTGCGGCGGCGTGGTGCACAGCTACAGCGGCTCGGCCGAGCTTGTGCCCGACTATCTGGCCCTGGGCCTACACCTGTCGTTTTCGGGGGCGGTGACCTGGCCGGGCGCGCGACGGCTGCAGGCGGCAGCGCGGATTGTTCCCAGCGAGCGACTGCTGATCGAGACCGATGCCCCAGACCAGACGCCGGAAGGTCATCGCCCCGGGGCCAACGAGCCGGCCACCCTGCCGGCCATCTGCGCTAGTCTGG
>DAORCZ010001016.1:0-3330 GCA_035345735.1 Pseudomonadota bacterium
GAGGCGACCCAGGGCGGCATCGACAACGACAAGCTCTTGATCGTAGCGATCGCTGGCGCTGTCACCGAACTCTGGGGCGCCGCCGGCCTCGTACGGCTCGTGCGGCTCAAACACGTGCACCCAGATGAAGGCTCGCGGGGGGCGAGCTTCGCTGAGGAAGCGGATGGCTTCGCTGACGCTCTCATGGGCGCTGATGTAGTCGCAGCGAACGTGCTGAAAGCCAAAGTGTTCGTTCCGAAACGGCGCAAGGATCGCGGGATCGGTGACCGAGACAGCCGGTGGATAGATCGCAGCGGTGGCGTAGCCCGCCTGCCGCAAACGGTGGGCTAGCGTCGGCAAATGAAGCCCAGGCCGCATGCGGCTCAGCGGCCCGAAGTAGCGCCCAGTCAGCAGCGAAGTGATCGAAAACGAGGTATGCGGGGCCTGCGCATAGGCGCGTTCGAAGCGCAGGCCGCGGGCCGATAGCTCGTCGAAGACCGGCGAGGTCGGGCGGCGATAGCCATAGGCCCCCAGGTGCTCGGCGCGGACGCTGTCGATGGTGAACAGGATCAGCGTCGAGCGCGGCCGCTCGCCCGCCTGCGAAAACACGCGCAGCTCATTCGGGCTGGGGTCGGCCCACAGACAGCCCGACAAGCAGAGTGCGCTCAGCGCGGCGAGTGCAGCCGATCGAAGCCGCAAACCGGTTTCTCCTGCAGCGTCGCAGCCGCGCGCGAGATCGCTGTGATCCCGGGGAGGCGGCGGGGGCTAGTGCACAAGACCGCTGCGTGGCGCGGGATAGATCGCATGGCCCGGCTGGTTGCGCAGCGCGACCTCGATGGCGCGGATGCGTTCTTCAGCCAGTCGCTGACGTGCGATATCGCCCCGCTGCAGGTACAGGTTGCGCAGGTTGGTGAGCATGCGCGACAGGATGGCGTGCTTGGGAGCCGGCACGACCTCATCTGGCCGCGGCGATCGTCGCTGGCCGTAGACGCGGGCAATCAGATCTGCCAGCCCGCCGACTGTCATCGCTCGACCGTTGAAGGGATCGATCAGCACCGACTGCTTGCCATCCGCACGCAGGAGGAAGTGACCCGGAAACGACACGCCGCGCAGCGGCACGTCCATGCGGCGCGCAACCTCGATGGCAACAACCGCGAGCGTAATCGGGATTCCCAAGCGTCGGCTCAGCACCTCGTTGAGGAAGCTGTTCCGAGGGTCGTCATACTCATCGGTGTTCCCGCGGAAGCCTTGGTCATCCAGCAGGAACTGCACGAGGGCCACAGCGCGCGCGGTCCCTTCCACCAGGCCCGATAGCGCCGGACGTGCCATATCTGCCAGGCGATCCAGCTCGCTGAGGGTCGTGTCGATATCGAGATCGGGGTACTCCGGCATCGCGATCAGCAGCGCGGCTTGACCCAGATTGATCTCATCGTCGGGACGCGCCACGTGATGCGCGAAGAGCGCCACGTGCAGACTGCTATCTAGGGGATCCATGCGGGGCGGGGGATCAGACGGGAATGACCAGGCGGGCCGACTACTTGGCTTTGGCGGACGGACCTTCGGTCAGGCGATAACCGGTCATCACCGACGGGATAACCACCATCTCGCGGTGACGTTCGATGATCTCTCCGGAGGCGTTGGCGATCTCAACGCGGGTCAGCGCCATGCTGATCACTTCGCCCGTATTGGGCCGGACGGTAGCGACGTATCCGGTGAGGTGATGGCCGTTCTCAAAGTCAAAAGTGACCCGGTGGCTGACCAGATCGCGAAGGCTTTGGCTCGTAGACATGCGCCTCTTGTACCATAGAATCCGTCGCTGTCGTGCGCTCTTAGACACTCCGTCGGAAATCAAGAACCGGCACCCCGGCCAACCGGACGCAGCAGGACGCAGAATCCCGCCAAAATGGACCAGATTTGGACCAGATTTGGACCACTGCGCAGGGGCAGCCTGACCGTGAAGCGTCGCGCCACAGGCTTGTCCTGCTGGGCGTGAGCCTAACCGATGCAAGTAGACGCATGCAGGTACGGAAGGCGATCCGATAAGCAATGGCGATGAAGAGTGAGATACGGCGCGCTTGGCGGTGGCTCTTGATCCCGTGGTTCGTCCTCAATGGGCCTGCCGGGGCCGAGCCCAAGCCGCAACCGGTGCCTGGAGTGCAGGCACCCATGGCACAAGCGCCGGCTTCGCTTCCACCGAAGCCAGCACTACCGCTGCGAAAAGATGCTGCTGATGCCCTGGGACTGCCGGAGCCAGCTCCGGTCGCATCTCGTCGAGCCATCCCCTGAGTGCGGCAAAAAAAGGGCTCGTAGATAGCAGCACGGGTCCGTCGGGGTAGCTGACGCCGGCCCGGCCCCTTGATGGCCCGATGCGGCCCAACGTCCCCCGCGTGGTAACGTCCGGCGACGTGCCAGCGCGACAGCCGCCGAAAGCCCCGCCGAAAAAGAAACAGCCTGCCAGCTCTAAGCACAAGCAGGCACCCAACCCGACACAGCAGAAGACACATCAGGCTGAGTCCGTCGTGTTGTTTGCGAATCCAGCGAACGATGGACGGCCGATCTGTTTGCTCTGCTTTGCGCGCCGACTGGCCGCCATCACTGACCCGGCCGAGCGTGCCGCATGGTCCATCAAGGAACAGGATGCGCGTGCTGCCTGGGCCGTCCTTGGCGCATCGGGAAAGCCAATGAAGGTAAGCATACCGGCGTCGGACGGCTGGCTGTTTCTGCTGCTGACTGAGCAGAAGTGGACGCGCATCAGCAAAAAGCGACAGCGCTGCTGGGACTGCTGCGAGCGTCTGGCCCTTGCGTACCGTCAGATCGTCGAGGAAGAGCGTGGCGCACCGGGCGCGCGGAACTATGCCCAGCAATGCAAGACCGCCGCAGAAGCCGCGGCATTGCTGGCGCTAGAGATGGAGGCCAATGACTATCGCCCTACGGGACTTGCGATCCAGCTAGACGAACTGCTCGGGGACCTAAGAGATCGCCTGCTGAAACACATAGAGACATTGCGAGCGATTCAGACAGAGCCCAGCGAGGCGATGGCGCGTGTTTTGTGGAGGGACTGCGTGCGACGACTGGCGGACATCGCCAAGGGGATGGCCCCGGATGCGTCGTCTGAACAGGTGCGTTATGAGCCCTTGATCGCAGGCAGCGAACCTGTGCGCGCGGTCGCTGTGGCACTGCGAAAGACATCGCTGCTGGCGTCGTACACACATCACAGCTTTGCCGGTGTGGTCGATGCGCACGCGTCAGATCCGAGCAACCCACCGCAACGCATGGCGCTGGTGAAGGCATATCAGTGGGCGCAGACGGAATGGACCCCGCCCATGGGCTACCGCGAGCTCGCAGCGGTGC
>DAORCZ010001017.1:0-3321 GCA_035345735.1 Pseudomonadota bacterium
CCTACAACGAAGCGCTGCTGCGTCGGAAGGTGAGCGAGGCGCAGCGGTCGCGTGTAGCGCTGGTTAGCGGCTCCCAGCAACGGGAGATTGCACAGGTGTCCCGATGACCGAGAGGCGAAAGCGACCGATGCTGACGCTGCGGCAGGGCAACAGCAAGACGGATATCCGCATCGACGCTGATGAGGCTCGCGTCAATCATGAAGCCGTAGAAGCCATCGCCAATCACCCGCAGCTGTACCAGCGCTCGGGTGAGCTCGTGAGCGTTCTCAAACGCCGGAGACACGGCCGGCTGTCGCCGATCATCTCGCCACTACCGCCAGCCGTGCTTCGCTCGTGGCTGACAGACGTGGCCCAGTTTCGCGACCACCACGGCCACGCCCATCCGCCCGAGTGGTGCCTGCACTACGTGCGATCCGTCGGAGAGTGGGGCGTCCCCGAGCTGGATTACGCCGTCGAGCATCCGGTGATTCGTCCCGATGGCACGGTTCTGCAAGCAGAAGGCTATGACCCCGTAACGCGTGTCATGTACTCACCCTCGACGAAGTTCGAGTTTGTGCCCGACCGCCCCAGTCAGAACGAGGTCATCGAGGCACGCGAGCGGCTGCTCGACTTAGTTGTCGACTTCCCGTTTGCGCAGCCTGTGCATCGCAATGCCTGGCTCGCCGGCCTGCTGACGTTTTTCGCGCGGCCCGCCTACGACGGCGCGACCCCGTTCTTTCTCGTCGATGGCAACGTCCGGGGAGCCGGAAAGAGCTTCCTGTGTCACGTCGCTTCGCTGCTGGCCACCGGGCGACGCATGGACCCGACGACCCAGGCCGCCGACGAGGCCGAAGAGGGCAAGCTCATCACGGCCGTCTGTCGCGCGGGCGACGTGTGCAAGCTCATCGACAACATCACGCGGCCCTTTGGCTCGGGCAAGTTCGATGCAGCGCTGACCACGACAACGTGGGAGGACCGACTCCTCGGTCAGTCGCAGCTTCTGAGCCTGGTGCATCGCTGCATCTGGTTCGGCACCGGCAACAACGTGCAGTTCAACGCACGAGCGGACACCGCGCGCCGGACGCTGCACATTCGCCTGCTCTCGCAGGAGCAGAACCCCGAGAAGCGCACCGGCTTCAAGTACCCCGACCTGGCCGGCCACATCTTGCGACACCGCGGGCGCTACGTCGCCGACTGCTTGACGTTGCTGCGTGCCTATCAGGTGGCAAAGCCCACGCTGAATCTGAAGCTCAAGCCCTGGGGCAGCTTCGAGGAGTGGAGCGAGATCGTACGCGGCACGATCGTCTTTGCCGGGCTCGACGACCCTATCGAGGCACACGACCACCTAACCAGGATCGCCGACAACAGCGCCTCGTCTCTCGCCAACCTCATCTCGGGCTGGCGGGAGCTGTGCACCGCGCACGATGTGGAAGGGTGCACCGTGCGACAGGCGCTGGAGTGGCTGGCCGAGGATGTGGAGTACAAGCGAACCTCGCCAGGCCACACGATCCGCTTCAACACGCTCCGCGATGCGCTCGTCGAGCTGTGCAACACCGCAGGCCGGCCGCTCCCCGATGCGAAGCAGCTCGGCTATGCGCTGCGGGGCTTCCGGGGCCGCGTCGTGGGGGATGAGTATCTGGAGTGCTCCGACCGAGAGGAGGGAGGGCGCGCATGGTCCGTTCTGAAGCTCAAAACGAAGGCGAAATCCGAGCCCGAATCGATAGCGGCACAGGTTGGCTAACCCCGGCCGATGTCGCCAAGCGTCTGCGCTGCTCTGAAGAGCGAGCGCGAGCCCTCATCCGCTCGCAGATGAAGTTCGTCCAGCTTGGGCGCCGCGGGATTCGTGTCAGTGCCCTAGAATTTGCCCGCTTTGAGGGGCTGCATTGGACCCAAAACGAGACCCCAAGACACGAAGCACCGACGGTGCAAGTCCCACTCCCACAAGTGACGCTGCGACCCGTGGCCCCACGCAAGCGCAGTACTGCGTCGCGCACGCCCTCTCGGACCTCCTGACCCGTGGCTGCGCGGACAACGCAGCCGCGACCCGCAACTGCTACACCCAGCGAGCCGGCCACCTGCTGCGCATCCTCGGGGACCTTCCCCTGGCCTCCCTGCAGCTCGACAACGTCCAGGCCTTCATAGACCAGCGGATCGCCGAAGGCGCCGCGCGAGAGACCATCCGCAAAGAGATCTGCGTCCTACGTCGCGCACTCGACCTGGCGCACAAGCGGCGCATCCTCGCTAGTCTGCCCGAGGCCCTGCTTCCTCGGTTCCGCACGCGCTACGTCCCGAAGAAGGTATGGCTCTCGCCTGAGCAGTTCGAGCGCTTGCTTTCCTCGCTGGTGCCGGCTCGTCAGACGTGGCTACTGACTGCCGTGTACACCGGCGCCCGGCTGTCCGAGCTGTGCGCGCTCACCTGGGCGGACGTGGACTTCGCGGCCGGCCTGGTCCATGTGCGCGGCACCAAGACCGAGCGCAGCGATCGACTCCTCCCGATGCATCCGCGGCTGGCTCAGCGCCCGAAGGACGAGCGGAAAGTGCGCGGCCCCGTGCTGGCCCCGTGGGGCAGCGTGCGGCGGGATCTGGCGGTCGCCTGTCGCAAGCTAGGCGTACCCGTGGTCACGCCCAATGACCTACGGCGCACCTTCGCTTCGTGGCTCGTCCAGGGGGGCGAGTCGAGCTATGTCGTCTCGCAGCTGCTCGGCCACAGCAGCAGCACGATGGTGGAGCGCGTCTATGGTCGCCTGGCCCCGCACACCATGCTGGCCGCCATGGGCAAGCTTCCCGGCTAGGGACGCCCGGCCGCTTTTCAGCCGATGACACGCGGTAAGAAATCCGCGTGTCGTTTTCTGAGCCCTTCCGCCCCACTCACCGACGGAGTGAGGCCGGTACCCTGTACAGATCTTGTTTTTCTTCCTGATGCTCAAAAGGGAAATCATCGACAGGATCGGCAGCCTCGACGGGAATTAGGTACTTATCATCGACATTTCATCGACAGCACATCGGCAGCCACACGTTATTTGGAATACGAAATTTCATCAAAACATGCGCCTCCCCAACCGCCCGCAAACCATCGACAGCGACGATTCCTGCCGATCCTGCCGATGATTCCGGTTATAGGCCCCTCACTGCGCACACCTTCCGATGTCCGCTCGCGCGCCTTATCCGGCCTTAATCGACCTTATCGGTTCTTAACCGACCCTAATCGACCTTATCCGGCCTTAAGGCACGCGCAGAGAACTGAGCCGTCCCACTTCCCTGCACCTTCCCCCGTCGGTGCCCCCGGAGTGCTCAGAGCCGGAATCGAACCAGCGACACGCGGATTTTCAGTCCGCTGCTCTA
>DAORCZ010001018.1:0-712 GCA_035345735.1 Pseudomonadota bacterium
GCTCCGCCTCACCCCCAACCAGAAACAAGTTGCTCGGCTTGAGGTCGCGGTGGACCAGTCCGCGACGGTGGGCAAGGGCGAGGGCGGCGGCGACTTGGCGGAGGAGGGTGAGGGTGTCGGTGATCGGCAGCGGGCCGCGGCGGAGGCGCTGGCCGAGGTCTTCACCTTCGAGCCACTCCATCGCCAGGTAGCGCTGGCCGTCGGGGGCGGTGCCGTGCGCGACGTGCGAGACGATGCCGGGGTGGTCTAGCTCGGCAAGGACGGCGGCTTCGCGGCTGAAGCGCTCGACGTCGCCGGCGAAGCTGCCGCCAAGCTGCAGGAGCTTGAGGGCGACGGGACGGTCGGTGTGCAGATCCCGCGCCGCATAGACCGTACCCATGCCACCGCTGCCGGCTTCGCGCTCAATGGCGAAGCGCCCTGCGAAAAGCTCGCCGACTCTGCGCATCAGGCCACAGCCCTGCTGCTGTATGCCATCGACGGACACCCCCCTCCTTCAGATGGTACTCGCGCACGATTCCGTGGGTCAACGACCCGAACCGCTATGGCGGTGAGCAGAGCGAGAGCCCCGGAGAGACGACGACCTAGGTGTAGGCGCGCTGATAGGCGGGGCGGGCCCGCAGGCGATCGTGGTAGGCGCGGGCGGCTGGCTGATCGCGCAGCAGAGATGCGGCGTCGGCCCACTGCAGCACGCCACCCAGGACGATATCGGCGG
>DAORCZ010001018.1:751-3318 GCA_035345735.1 Pseudomonadota bacterium
GGATGCTGGCCGAGCGACGCCGAGACGGGCGCCAGCATCCGCGCGATGGCGGCGTGATCCGCGTCGGTGGCGACGTGCGGGCGGTCGGCCGGGGCGGCAAGGAACCAGCGCAGATAGACAGGATGAACGACAGGCGCCAGCGACTCCATGGCGTAGAGGATCCACTGGTAGTAGCGGCCGCGCGCGGCAAGGTCCGCGGGGGGCAGGAGGAGCCCCTGGGGATCGCGCTCGGCCAGGTACATGCAGATTGCCGCCGACTCGATGAGGACGAGATCTCCGTCGACCAGGGCCGGCACCTGACCGTGCGGATGGATAGCCAGGTAGTCGGGGTTTTTAAGATCCGCGGCCGAGAGGCTGAGGCGGACAAGCTCGTGCGCTTGACCGGTCTCTTCCAATACCCAGCGTGGACGAAAGGCAGAGGTCAGTGGACTGTAGTAGAGCTTCACGGCGATTTCCCCCTCGGTGCGAGCGTCGCGCGACCGATCGTTGAGTCAGTGCCTTACGAGGACCTAGACGCGGTCCCTAAGCGCGGGCTGGGGCGCTGCGGGGCCCCGCTGCTTTCGGCCAGAGCCTGCTTTTGGCTGTAGTCGATTCCGTCGCGCAACGAGCGCCGGGTGAGCAGACCCAGGGCGTCGCTGTGGTTGGTGATCATCGCCTGCGCCAGGATCGGCCCGATGCCGGTCAGGATCGACTGCGCCCCCAGCAGGGCGATGGCCTGGGTGAGTCGCACCAGGCCGCGCGCCCCGACCGCATCGACATCGCTGCAGCCGGTCAGATCGAGGATCACGCGGCGCTTGCGCTGGCTCTGAATCGTCTCCAGCAGGCGCGGGCTGATCTCGGCCAGGCGTTCGGGAGTCAGCTCACCGATGAGCGGTACGGCCGCGGTCTGCCAACCGACATCGAGGATCGGGGCCGAGAGGCGCAGGATCTCTTGTCGCTGCTGCTCGACGAGGGCGACGTTGTGGCTTAGCTCATCGATCAGGCGGGCGCGGGCCTCGGCGGTGTCTTCGACGCTGCGGCGCTGATGGATGTCGAGCTGCTGCAGCAGGCTAGAGCGAGCCCCGCTCACCGGGTCGGTGATCGGCGTGGCGCGCAGCGAGTGCCAGCGCGGTCCCTCGACCGTATTCACCAGACACTCGCGCTGGAAGATCTCGCCACGCTGGATCGTGGTCAGTAGCGCCTGCGCTCCGTCGGAAAACCAGGCATGAATATGCGTGGCATCGCCAAAGGTGCGCAGCGCGGCCGGGTTGTGAAACAGCACGGCGCCGGCCTCGTCATGGACGCTGACGATCAGCGAGGTGTGACGCAGGGCCTCGGTGGCGCGGATCATCGAGGGCTCG
Source organism: Pseudomonadota bacterium (assembly GCA_035345735.1). Taxonomy (GTDB): domain Bacteria; phylum Myxococcota_A; class Polyangia; order Palsa-1104; family JAEUJZ01; genus JAEUJZ01. The sequence goes on from DAORCZ010001018.1 coordinate 2,092, forward strand.
ATCGGCGTCTCTTTCAGCGTTGCTTGAAAGAGGATCGCCAGCCGCCCATCGTCGAGCGTGATCCCCGACCCGTGCAGCACCATGGTGGTCGGCTTGCCGTGCGGGTACAGCGTCCAGTCTTCGCTGACCTGCTTGCCGGCCAGAAGTCCGGTCATGTAGTTGTCGAGGCGAGTGCGGGTCGAGGCGGATGGCTTCGAGACGTCGCGGGCGAGGAAGTCCTCCAAGGTCGCGGCCTGCCAGAGTTGAAGCGCCGCCGAATTGGCCCAGCGAAAAGCCAGCATCTCATGGTCGTAGACCCAGCACGGCAGGATGGAGTACTGCAGCCCTGCCAGCCGCTCAGCCAGAAGCATGGTGCGCTCAGCGTATCACGTGATGTGAGCGACGAGGCGGCCGGGCGGCAAAAACTGCGCGTCGATCGGCCGGGCGCGGCTAGGTGGTTCGGTCTTTTTGACGGGCGGGATCGCGATTCTTCGGTACAGGCTAACCCAGCTGTGACGCGGCCAAAAACTTTACGGCGCTGGCTCGAATCCTACGATGGCCCGCCAATGCTACGGCGGCTGCCCGCGTCGGGCGGTCGATTGAAAGGACAACGGGATGAACCCTTCGCGAAACGGCTCCTCTCCATCAACCTCAGTGACCGGCTGGCTGGCGATGGCTCTGGCTGGCGTCTTGTCGACGTACATCGCAGCGCGCTCATGGGTGCAGGTGCGGCTGCATCGCGATCGCCATATCGAGGTCACGGGTTCGGCCAAGCGGCGCATCGTCTCGGACTTCATCAACTGGCAGGCGACGGTCACGACCGAAAACCTGGATCGCACGGCGGCCTACAAGCAGCTTCGCGAACACGTCGAGCAGACGCTGACCTACCTGAAGAAGCAGGGCATCGAGCCGGGTGAGTTACGCGTGCAGTCGGTTGAGACCGAGGAGATCGTCGAGACCGAGTACCTGGGCAAAGGCGACGATCGCATCGAGCGCAAGGTGAAGAAGGGTTTCCGCACGACGCAGACCGTCGAGATCTCGTCCAAGGATGTCGCCAAGGTCGAGCGCGTCTCGCGCGAGGTCACGCAGATCATGGAGTCGGGCGTGCGCATCTCCTCGGCGCAGCCGAGCTACTACTACACCGGGCTGGGCGCGCTGAAGATCGAGATGCTGGCTGAGGCCGCCAAGGATTGCCGGCAGCGGGCCGAGCGCATGCTGATCTCGACGGGCGGAGCGACCCTGGGCAAG
>DAORCZ010001019.1:0-3316 GCA_035345735.1 Pseudomonadota bacterium
GCAGCTCCGCCAGCCGCCCGACAGAGAGCCGGACCTGGTCGGTGAGGCGTCGGCCGCCGAGCTCAATCTCGATGCGATGTTCGCTGGGGCTAAGCAAGAGCGGCCGCGGCAGAGGCAGAGCCCCCAAGAGCCGGCCATCGACCAGCACCAAGGCCCCGCGATCCCCCAGGATGTTGAGGCTGGCTGCCGGCGGCCTCTCACCGTCGAGAACCCGCTGCGCTTCGCGGGGGGCTGGGTCTTCTGGGCCGGCCTCTAGGTCGGGATCGGCGAGGTAGCGGGCCATAAAGTCCTGCGCTGCCAGCAGGCGGCCCTCGACAAGCGCCACCTGCCCAAGAACAAACAGCGCATCGGGGCCTGGCTGGCTGCGATAGCTGGCCTGCGCCCGCTGGCTGGCGGTCGTGACATCGCGCGCCGAAAGAGCCGCCCGAGCCTCGTCGAGGAACTGACGGGCTTGCCCCGCGGTATCGACCGCCGGACGCGGCCCCTTGCCCGCAGCCTGGGGCACCCCGCCGCCACAGAGCAGGCCGCACAGCGAAAACAGCAGAGAGAGCCAGCGCGCCACTAAAGTTCGCATGCTCTCCCCTCGCCTACCTAAGTGCAGGAGCCGACGGTAACCGTCTCGCGCTCGCGGACCTTCACATCCTTGCGCTCACTGCCCACCTTGACCCGGTGCTGGCCGGCGGGCAGGTAAATCTTCTTCTCTTTACAGCGAGACTTCTCGGCGGTCTGCACGATGACCAGACCCAGCCGCTTGGCTAGCTGCGACAGCGCCGAGGCAGCCTGCGCGACCTGCTTGTCGGTCAGGCGACCATGCACGTGGGCGTCGGCAATCTGCTGATACAGCGTCGCCGCCTCGTCGGGACGATCCTGCTCCTCGAAGATCTGGCCGAGATAGAACCAGACCTCCGTCGTCAGGTTGGCGCAGGGCTGCGCCAGGCCGCGCGCCCGTTCGCAGCGCGACAGGGCTCGCTCAAGCAGCTTCTGCGCCTTGCCATAGTCCTTGCGCTGATAGGCCTCGATGCCTGAGTGCGCGGCCTCTTCGATCGGCGAAGGCGGCACATCCAGCTTGGTCGTCTTCTTCTCGACGACCACCACCTCTTGCTTACCGGCCATGGTCAAGAGCTGGTGCGGACCGGCGGACAGCTTCACGGGCTTGGTCGAGAGGTACTGCCAGCGCTTCTGATCGAGCTGGACCTGCACCCAGTCCGGCCCCTTGAGCGTCAGCAGGCCCTCGCCTTCCAGCCCGGCTGAGGCCTCATCCGCTGTCGTCTCGACCGCTCCGGTTCCGCCCGTGGTACCGGCTGGGCTGGGCTCAGGCTCGTCAGGCGGCGTCGCTGGTGCCCCGCCAGCCGCAGCGTCAACAGCCAAGCCAGCGTCAGCGCTTTCGGCAGGACTTTGGGGTACGGCATCCCCGGCACCGGCCCCTGGCGACGCGCTCAGCGCATCCAAAAGCGCCTGCGCGCGAGCCCGCACACTGGCATCGCTATCGCCCAAGAGCAGGCGTAGCACCGGCAGCCCTGCCCACTTGCCATTCACCATGGGTAGCTCGGAAGCCGTCTCGGCCACTTGGCGACGCACATCGGCGCGCGGATCACGCGCCGCGATCAGCAGCAGCTCGACGGCTCGGTCGACGGGCAAGCGCGCGAGTGCCGCCACCGCCGCCAAGCGATCCTGCTCGCTGACTTTGCCAAACCACTTCACCAGATCCTCAGCCGGCGGCAGCTTCGCCCCCAGGCGAGCCAGCAGCCCATAGGCCTCGACCGCCGTCACCCCACCCTGCTGCAGCAGAGCCTGCAGCGTCGGGACCGCCCGCTGATCGCCGAGCTCAGCTAGCTTGCGCGCCGCCGCCAGGCGCACAAGCGGCGAGGCATCGTTGAGCGCCGCCACCAGCAGATCGGGACGTCCTTCCAGCTGTTCAATGAACAGCCGCCGGACCTCGGGATCCGTGGTGTCCTTGAACGCCAGCAGCTGTTCGGTGCCCTGCCGATCGCCGAGGCGAGCCAGGATGCCCAGGGCCAGCAGGCGCTCACTTGCCGACGCTTTGTCGCCGCGCTCAAGCAACCGCTGCAGCGCACCCAGCACGTGGCTGCCGAGGTCCTTCACGCCCAGCTTGCTCAGCGTCGTAATCAGGCGCGACATCGAGCGCAGCGCCTCGATCCGCACCCCGGCATCGTTGTCTTCAAGAGCGGTCCGCAGCGCCAGCAGGGCTGCCAGTTCCTTGCGACGTCCCAAGGCCTTGGCCGCACTGCGACGCACCCGCGGATCGGCATCCTTCAGCATCGAGGCCAGCAGAGCCACGGCATCCTGGCTGACGCTGTCGGCCAGGACCTCGACCGCCGACTGTCGAACCAGCCAGTCGCGATCGGCCAGCGCACCACGCGCCCAGGCCAAGCTGCGCGCCGACCAAGCCGACGGATCGTGTAGCGCGATCTGCAGGATTGCGGCGGCTGCCGACTGACGCAGCGCCGGTTCGATCTCGCCGCCCAGCAGGGTTCCCAGGATGCGTGCGTCGAAGGTCTCGGCGCTAACCCCCAGGCCTTCGCTGCCCAGCACGCGGGCGGGTACGGCAGCGGCAGCGGTCGCGACGACCTCGCGAAACAGCGGGCGATACTCCGGCTGATCTGGGCCCGCCAACAGGCGCGCCGCCAAGAGCTGCTCGGGTTCTTTCTTGCGCACGACATCGCTTAGCAGCGTCTTCGCCGCGGCATCGCCAAGCTGCGTCAGCCGTGCAGCTGCCAGCAAGCGAGGTGTGGCCGGACCGACGCGTCCGACCATGGTCTGCAGCGCTTGCTTCGCCCCCTCATCCCCGCCGCGGGCCAGGCAGCTCCAGATGTCGAGCTTGATGTCCTCCGGCACGCCGTCGCGCTTGCCGTACTGCTGCAGGAGTTCGCGCGCGCGGGTCTGCGCGGCCGCGGGACCGCTGTTGCACAGCGCCAGGGCCGCGCGAAACTGCGCTTCCGCCGCCTTGCTATCCAACAGCTTCACCAGCGTCTCTTCGCCACTCGGCTCGCCGAGCAGACGCAGCGCTGAGGCGGCAGCGATCTGCACCAGTCCGTCACGACTCTCGGTCATCGCACGGCGCAAAGTTGGGGCAGCCGACCGCTCGCCCAAAAGACCCAGCGAGGTTGCGGCCTGGGCCTGTAGCTCAGCGGGGGCAGCCGCGTCCTGCAGCACCGCTTCCAGCGCCGGCCGCAGGCTCGGCTCCTGACTGGCTCCCAGCGCCGCCGTCGCACCCAGCCGCAGGCCGCTATCGCCACTGCTTGCCAGATCAGCGCGCAGCGTGGCTAGCGCCTTTTCGCGCAGCGCCTTGAGCTCC
>DAORCZ010001020.1:0-3313 GCA_035345735.1 Pseudomonadota bacterium
CGGTTGCGAGATCTGCTTCGGTCGGCCCCTCGGGGGGCTCGGCTTCGTCGTCTTCGGCTTCGTCGTCTTCGACTTCGGGCTTCCAGTTCTTCAGCGCATCCAGCACATCCGTGGGGTCGATGGCGGTGCGCTTGGGCGCGGCGGGGGGCGTCCAGGCGCGCAGGTCACCGACAGCAACGCCCAGGTTGTGGGCTTCGCCGGCGACGAAGTCGCGGAAGAACTCGCCCAGCTTCATTCCCCCAAAGGCTGCCGAGGGTTCGTTGTGCCACTGCAGCAGCCAAGGCACGCGCTCGTCGATGCCGGCCAAGAGCGGCACCAGCCGATTCTTGGCCCAGCCGTCTTCGGTCTTGCGGCGCTGATACAGGCCCGACAGCGCCTGCGCGACCTGCAGGTGATCCCAGCCTGCCCAGCCGACCAGCGGCGTGCTGTCTTCGTCGGTGTTGCCGCCTGGGACGGTGATGAAGCGCTCTTTGGGCACATCGAGCTTGCCGCGCAGGCCCCAGAAGTGGCGCAGGAAGTCCTTGGGGCCGTACTTGTCGGGCACCGGGATGGCTTTGATGCCCAGCCGCTTTAGCTCTGGCTCTAGCGTTCCGGCGTCCTCCAGGCGCTGCAGTCGCCAGGTCTCTTCCCAGCTTGCACGCTTTTCCATGCCGGTCTCGGCGTAGCGGTATCCGGCCAGAAACGGCACGCCTTCGCTGTCGACCAGATCCGAGATCAGTCGCACCAGGTCGAGGCCGCTCTGTTCGGTGATCAGCTCGTGCGCAGCCTGCACCGACGGGTCGCGACTGAGTTCCAGGGTCAGCTGACGCGCCGTGCGAAGCTCAGGGGTGGCTTGGTCGCGGAAGGCGGTCTCGATGCGGTCGAGCAGCCAGGCGCGCACCGCATCGGTGAAGGCCTGGGCGTCATCGGGCGGCGACCAGCGACGCTTGGTCTCGGGCGTCTCTAGCAAGCGAAGCTGCTTGCCATGCTGGGGATCGTCCAGGATGCGCAGGCGCTGGCGGTACAGGTCGGCCAGTGGTCCGCCGACATCCCGCGGGGCTGCGCGCCGGTGGACGCGGAACCACTCAGACGCCGAGATGTCGGTCGCGACGTCGCGGGCCAGCCGCACTTCAAACGGGCGATGATTCGGTTCGACGGGGACCCGCACCGCATCGACAGAGGGGGCCACGATCGTCGGCAGGCCGAACAGACCGTACACGCGCCAGTCCATCTCCTCTTGCAGCGAAACCAGGATGGCGTGCAGCCGCGCGCGTTCGGCCAGGCTGCGCGTGCGGGCTTCGCGCAGCGCCGCCAGCGTGGGTGTGGCCGCCAGCGTGGCCGCCACGACCTTGTCCGCTGCCTGCGCCGCCATTCCCTGCACCGTCTCTTCCGCCGCGATGACCAAGTCCAGGAGCTTGTCGCGCAGGTCGTCGAGCTTCGGAACGGGGAGCTGCTGGAGCAGGTTGCCGGCGTATTCGAGGTGCCGATTCCACTGCGTCGCCGACAATCGAGCGCCATCGCCCACTTGATCTCCCCCCTTGGGGAACATCACGAGGCGGCACCAGAAGGCGACGGTGGAGGAGTTCAGGTAGCCGAGGAGAGATTGGTGAGCGTACTCCGCTGCATCTCGCTTCAACTTCAGGAAGGGGGCATGACGATTGAGAACTGTGAGTCCGTCGAGGAGAACAAAGTTGTTATGGGTCGCAACGAAGGCGAACACACAGAAAGGTCGCCCGTCGATTTTGCTGGTCGAAAGACGTCCATATTCGTGCCACGCGAGTCCGGCAACAACCTTGGTTTTGCCGTTGAACATTTTGCTGTTGGACAAGGGCGTTCGGTATCGCCACAGAAAATGGCCGGCGGGACTCGCCTCATCGAGAAACGAGCGAAGATCATCGCCATAGGGAAAAGCTGCCACCTCGCGGCTATCGATCGCCCAATCTCGAACATGGTCGCCAGTGACAAAGAGGCGAGTGTTCTGGCGGAATCGTTGTCGAATCGGCACATGCTCCGGCAGCACATACACATCATCGAGTAGCGTGAAAGACAGAATCCCAATGCTATCGGTGAGTTCGTCAAGGATGCCCGCAGCCCACGATTCGAGCCGCCCAAAAGCAGAGCGAGCGCCACCACCCGCTAGAACCCACGGGTGGCGACAAAGCTCGGTTCGCGCAAGCTCTTCAACCGAGACATGGCCACCTTCAAAGCCGACATCATCGTGGTGGGCAACAAGCTCTGACCATACAGGCGCGTTCGACGGAACAGGTGGCACAACCTGCTCACCACGCATCCCTGTTACTGCGATGATCGGTGTGCCAGCGGACGTCCGACGACGTCCAAAGAGAAGTAGCGTCGGCGTTCCATGGCCCGGCAAATAGCAACCAGACGTATCGATGACTTTCTGCACATCGAACCGCGGGAGAATCTTCTCGATTAGCGTCTTGCCATATTCGCGCTTTGTCCATGCGTTGCTGTTGATCATCCCGACAAAACCACCATCGACTCCGAGGTCAAAGAACCGCTCGGTGAACGGAGCGGCCAGCGCGTACTTGCCCGCGGCACTCTCGTACATGTCGCGGTACTTCTTGCGCTTGGATGCGTCCTTTTCCGTGATGTATGGCGGGTTGCCGACGACAGCGTGGTAGCGCTTGCTCAGGACGGCCTCGACTTCGCCGCGGTTCTCCAGCCGGAAAAGCTGGTCTCCCCACGCGATGTCGTCCATCGAGACCTGCTCGGAGAAGCGCATCTGCGTGTTCGCCTTCGCCCCGAACCGATGCAGCAGGCTGTCGGCGACGACGACGTGGGGGTGAATGTCGGGAGCGCGTTCCAGACGCTTGATACCGACCGCGTCCAGCACGGCCAGCACCAGCCGAAAGCGCGCGATGGCCACCGCGTACGGATTGATGTCGACGCCATAGACTTGATCGAGGGCGCGGCGCGCCAGATCGGCGATGTGTTCGGCGGGGGCCTGCGCCCGCCAGAATTCCAGCAGGCGGCGGAACGCCCCCAGCAAGAAGTGTCCCGACCCGCACGTCGGATCGATCAGGCGAACCTCGGCCAGGCCGAACTCGGCGATGGCCGGGTCCAGCGTCTGGGCCAGGATGAACTCTTCGACAAACTCAGGCGTCTGCAGCAGCGCGTACCGCTTGCGCACGGCTTCCGACAGATCCTGGTACAAGTCCCCCAGAAAGCGCGTGTCGGCGTCGGCAAAGACCAGCGCGGGCGCGCCGCTGGCGGCCGGTTTGCGGAAGAACTCGATCAGCGCCTTGGCGCCTTCGATAGATGGCGACAGCACCCAGACCGGGTTGTGGCGCGTATCGAAGACATCACGCGC
>DAORCZ010001021.1:0-3312 GCA_035345735.1 Pseudomonadota bacterium
TGGTGGCGCCCATCTTCGATCAGCCGTTTGCCTATCCCAAGGGCTACGACTTCCGCTACTTCATCGCCTGGATCGAGGCGGGACGACGCAGCCTGCTGTGGTATGGCGACTTTCCGCTGTGGAACCCCTGGACCTGCGGCGGCCAGGTTTATCTCGCCAATCCGCAGTCGACGATCGCGGCCCCGACCTTCCTCTGGGCGCTGCTTTTCGGCACGGCGCTCGGCACCAAGCTGATGCTGGTCAGCTATCTGTTCTTCGCGCAGGACGGCATGTATCGGCTGGCCCGTCACCTCGACCCCGCGCTGGATGAAGATGCCGCGATGCTGGCGGCGATTGTCTTTGGTGGCAGCGGCTGGTTTGGCCTGCACCTATCGAGCGGCCACCTCAACTTCGCCGGCGCCGCGCTGTTCCCTTATCTCTTGCTCTGCCATCGGCGAGCGATCACGGCCTGGGAGTGGTCGATCCCACTCGGCGCGCTGATGGCCTGGATCGTCGGGCTGGGTGGGACCTCAACGGCCGCGATGGCCACCGTGCTGCTCTCGCTGTCGGCGCTCATCGAGATCCTGCGCCGCCCCAGCCTGCGTCCGCTGTCGGTGCTCTTGCTCGCTGCGCTCTGTTCGTTGCTGATCGGGGGCGCGCGCCTGCTGCCGGTGTTCGAGTTCGTCCGCGATCATCCGCGACCGATGTTCGAGACCGATCACAACACCGTGCCCTTCCTCCTGCGCAACGCGCTGATGTGGCAGGGCGTGCAGGGTGTCGCGGGGAAGCGCTATTGGTTTCACGAGTACGGCTGGAAGCTGCCCTATGTCGCGGCGCCGCTGCTGCTTCTAAGCCTGCGCTGGCTACGAGCCGGCTGGCAGCTTTGGCTGCTGTTCGCCGCGGGACTTGCCATCGCGGCGGGGGCGGCGTGGCCGTACGGCCCATGGTGGCTGATGAAGCACCTGCCGCTGTTCAAAGATCTGCGCGTGCCCTCGCGCTATGTGCTGCTCTGCGCGCTGGCGGCGGCGCCTCTTGTCGGCGTGAGCGCGCAACGCCTGCTCTCGGGACGCTCCTTTCGGCGGCCCGCGATGTGGGCGCTTGGCCTGCTGTGTGCCGTCGATGCCATCGCCTACAGTGCCTGGCTTTACCGCGACACCTTCGCCCTCGACATGACAACCAGTCGCGCCCCCTTTCACCAAGTGCAGGGCCACTGGCAGCAGATGTTGACCGAGATCCTGCTCAACCACGGCGTCATCGGCTGCGACGAAGAGTCGCCTCTGCAGCGCGCCGCGGCGCTGGATCTGGGGGACGTGCCGCAGGCCCGCCTGGCCGATCCCTCGACGGGTAGCGTCGTGATGACCCGTTTTTCGCCCAACCGCCTGGCCCTGCGCGTCGAGGCCACCACCGAGTCCCTGGTCCTGCTCAACACCAACTGGAACGAGCACTGGCACAGCAGCCGCGGCGAGATCGTGAAGTATGGCGACAAGCACCCGCGCGATCGCGATGGCGGCCGGCTTGCCGTCCGTCTCCCCCCGGGCTCGCACGATCTGGTCGTCAGCTATCGCCCCCGCTCCTTTTCAATCGGGCTCGCCTTCTCGCTGTTCGGCGGAGCCGCCCTCGCAGCGCTGTTCGGCTGGCAGCGGCGGCGGCGACGGCGCGCCTAACGAGCACTCTCCAAAGACCACTCGACCGCCCAGTCTGGCGGCCCCTGCCGAACCGGTATCCGGGCGTGGGCAGAAACGACGCATGGCATGGCCATCTGTGGACATCTGCCGTCGCTGTTCGTTGGCTATCCTGCAGTTATCGACAACACCGCGCACGGTGGACGGCAAACGGGGGGCCCCATGGCGAAGCAAGACATCGAACTTCTGGGTGTGTTCCTACAGTCGCTGGCTGCGGCCTGCGTCAACCTGCAGATCGTTGCCCGCGATCAGGCAACAGCCATCCTCAGCACGCAGCCACAGCAGTGGTATCCCGCTGCGCACTACATCGACTTCTTGCGGTCTTTGTCACAGCGCTACGAACACTTCGAGCCGATCAAGGAACGCATCGGCGCCGAGATGATGCGCCTGTGGTACGAGCATGGCCCGGGACGGACAGTTATCGATAGTGGCGTCGGCTTCCTGCGCTATCAGACCAGCTCTGCCGGCTATCACAGCGTCGTGCGCGGCCCGGCAGCTGACATCGGCGCCTTCACCCTGGAAGAGCTCGACGAGACGGCGGGGCGGGCTCGCGTCCGCAGCACCTCGCCCTTCGATCGCACGATGGAGCGCGGCATCTTGCTGGGCGGCATGGGCCTGACCTCCGACCTCGTTTACATCGATGTCGACAACGCAGCCGATCCGTCGCTGTTCCACATCGAGTTTCACTAACCGCGACCCCCTGCCGCAGCCAAACCGGCACTGCACGGAGGCCACGCCATGACGGCCAACCGCATCCTCCACGCGCACGACTTTCTGCAGGCCGAGACCCTAGCGCCAGATGCCACGCTGCAAGGCGTCGAGCTGCAGCGCGTCTTCTGGGCGCTGCGTGGCATGAAGAAAGACCTCGCTCGCCGCGAACAGTTCTGGGCCGCCACCAACGACAACCTGGCCGCCGCGTACCGCACGCTAGAAGAACGCAGCGAAGAGCTGCGCAAAACCCGCGAGGCCCTGCTGCAGCTCAACTTGAGCCTAGAGCAGCGAGTAGCCAAACAGGTCGATGAGATCGTCGGACGCGCCCGCCAGATCGAAGCGCTGAACCTGCAGCTTCAGCAGCGCGTACACGAACGCTCGCGCGAGCTTGCCGCCGCCCTGCATCGCCTGGCTGGCGACCAGCGTCTGCGTCCACTGGGAGCCGGCGATCTCTTCGCCGGTCGAACGCGCATTCGCCGAGTCCTCGGTCGCGGCGGCATGGGCACCGTCTATCTCGGCGACGATCTGCTGACCGGCCTCCCCGTCGCCATCAAGCTCATGCATCCCGGCCTAGGCCCCGACGCCGCCGCCCTCCACCGCTTCTTCTGCGAAGCCGCCGCCGCCTCCGCCATCAGCCACCCCGGCGTCGTCAAGACCCTGCATGTCGACGTCACCACCGACGGCCAGCTCTACCAGATCATGGAATACGTGGACGGCCTCGACCTCGCGACCTACGCCCAACAAACCGCCCTCTCCATCCCCGCCTGCACCCGCCTCGCCGCCACCCTCGCCACCGCCCTCGCCGCCGCCCACGCACGCGGCGTGGTGCATCGCGACACGAGACGAAAAAACAAAATCTGTTCCCTCGCCGGCCACAAGGCCATTCAGCGACGGAGAACAGACGATGAAGACGCACGTTTCGCACACTGGCCGGTCTAGC
>DAORCZ010001022.1:0-3307 GCA_035345735.1 Pseudomonadota bacterium
CCGTCTAAATCAGCGACGGTCGGTGTCTCGATGCCGGTGCTGCTCGTCGCGTTGTAGGCGGCCAACGTGCGCCCTGATAACCCCGAGAAGATCCGCAGCCAGCACTCATCGCGATACAGCACTTCGGCGGCGCCATCCCCGTTGATGTCGAAGGCGGTGGCGCCAACGCTGCCCGAGGATCGATCGTCGATTCGCCGCGACCACAGCAGCCCCGGCTCATGCCCCAGGCAGCCGGGCGGCCGCGCCCCCGAGGCGGGATCTTCGGCGCAGCGCAGCGCATAGGCGTAAAACCAGCGTTCGCCCCCCAGACCAAAGTCGGGTGTTCCATCCCCGTCGAAGTCGGCGATGACCGCCGGGCCACCAAAGCCGCCCTCACCAGCGCGATAGGGACCAAAGATCGTCTGCTGCCTTCGGTAGTCGAACACGCGCACGAGCTGTCCCCCCGGGCGCGACTCCACGAGCAAGAGATCGGGATGCCCGTCTCCGTTGAAGTCGGCGACCTGCGGAAAAAATGGGGTCGCAAGCAGCGGTCGCAGGGCTTCCGGGGTCTTATCGGCTCCGCTCAGGCCGTCATACACACGCTCGCCGCTGACCACTTCCAGCCGGCCATCCTCATCGAGATCAACGGCAATCGCGGCCGATCCAAAGGGCGGGGTGCGGCTGTCGTGCGACCACAGGGTCTCGATACGCGGGCCCCCGGCCGAGGGGCCGTAATAGCGCGCGACCTGGGCCCCCAAGATGATCTCGGGCGGGGCCGTGCCGTCGAGATCGGCGATGGCCGGTGCGCTCCACAGCGGGCCTGAATAGAAGTTGCGCTCGGGGCTGGGCACAGTCGCCGTCGCCAAGCGCTCACCGAGATGGCTGAACACGACGAGGTGATGCTCGGCATCCACGGTCACGATCTCGGGATGCCCATCGCTGTCGAGATCGGCCACGGCCAGACTGCCCATGCCGTCGCTGCGCAGGGCCACCTGCTTACGAAACAGCGGCTCACAGGTATCGCCGTGGACCGCGAGGAGCGCCGAGGGGAAGGTCTGCGTCACCACTTCCGGCCGGCCATCGCCGTCGAGATCGGCGACGACCGGCAGCGAGGTGCTGTTCCAGTCGGTGACCTGACAGCGCACCTCGGGAGTCGGCAACGGCGCATCCCCAACGAAGGGCGCCTGCCGGCAGGCGCGACGGAACGGCTCTAGCTGAACGCAGGCGTCATAGGCGACGCAGGCCCCACGCACGCAGCGCGTGTCGCCGCGACAGTCGTCGTCCTGCTGACAGTCGCCTGACGACTCGACGCAGACGTGGTCGATACAGTGGGCCGACGGCGGGCAGTAGCGATCATCGCGACAGGGATCACCCGTGCAGCCGAGCGCCGCGGGCTCGTCGTCAAGCGGTGGCTTCTTGCCCGGTACCGTTGGCGAATCGGGAGCGTCCTCCCGACTGGGGGCGCAGGCGCTGACGACGACGACGCTCGCGGCGACCATCCACGACGCGACGAGCAGCACGCTTGAGAATCGACCCCGTGAAGCCCACATGTGCAGAAGGCCGCAGCATAGCCGTGACCTCCCGACTGGGGGCAGCTTTCTCCCCGGCCCCCATCCCGCCGGATTCTTTGCGGGCGACGACGATCGGCTGTGATAGGGTTCCCCTTTCGCGCTGTCGCGACTCGGGCCACACCTCATGCACAAGCGCCCTCATGAAGTCGAAATCATCGGAGCGCCGCTCGACCTTGGCTGCAATCTCCGCGGCGCCAACATCGCCCCCGCCACCGTCCGCATCGCCGGCCTCGCCGACAAGCTCGCCGAGCTTGGCATCCGCGCCCTCGACAGTGGCGACCTGCCAGTGCCGCTGCGCGAGACCCTGGGGGAAGCCGCAGCCGCCGAGCGCTACGTGCACATCATCGCCGAGATCTGCGATGAGCTCTGCACGCGCATCGATCGCTCGCTGTCGTTTGGCCGCTTCCCACTGGTGATCGGCGGCGACCACAGCATCGCCATCGGAACGATCAATGGCGCAGCCAACTACTTCCACCGGCAGGGCGGCGAGCTGGGCCTGATCTGGGTCGATGCCCACGCCGACATGAACACGCCGGCGACCTCGCCGTCTGGCAACGTGCATGGCATGCCGCTGTCGACGGTGCTGGGCCTGGGTCACGATGCGCTGACCCACGTGGGGGGCGCAGGGACGAGGCTGCGACCGGAAAACGTCGCGCTGATTGGCATCAGAAACCTCGATGCCGGCGAAAAAGAGTTCGTGCGCCAGACCGGCATCGCCTACCACACCATGACCGAGATCGATCAGCGCGGCATCTACGCCGTCATCACCGATGCGCTCGATGATCTCTGCCGGCGCTGCAGCGCGATTCATCTGTCCTTCGATCTCGACGGGGTGGACCCGCTGTGGGCCCCCGGCGTGAGCACGCCAGTGCCCGGCGGGCTGACCTATCGCGAAGCCCACCTGCTTCTAGAGATGGTGGCGGCGCGCGGCATCCTGCGCTCGATGGAATTCGTCGAGGTCAACCCGATGTACGACAACAACCACCAAACGGCACGCCTGACCATTGAGCTGGCGCTGTCGGCGCTTGGAAAAGCAATCGTCTGATGAACTCACCACTTTCCGTAGCAGAGCGCCCCGCCACAGCGCAGCGCAGCGACTTGGAACGTACGCAAGAAGACCTGCAGCTACTCGACACCGCGCTGTCGCTGGCCGCCGCCGCGGGCGAGGTCCTGATGGGCGGGCTGGGACGCAGCTTCGTCATCGAGACCAAGTCGCAAGAGACCGATCTCGTCACCAAATATGATCGCGAGGCTGAGGCCATCATCGTCGAAGGCCTGCGCGCCCGCTACCCGCGTCACCGCATCCTGGCCGAAGAGGGCGGCGAGCGCCCCGGCGATCGCGACGCGCCGCTTTGGATCATCGATCCCCTCGACGGCACCACCAACTTCGCGCATGGCCTGCCGCTGTTTTCGGTGTCGATCGCCTGCGTCGTCGGAGGGAGCGCGCGAGTCGGCGTGGTCTACGCCCCGGCCCTGGGCTTTCGCTTCGCCGCGGTGCGCGGCGGCGGCGCGACCTGCAACGGACGGCCGATCGGGGTGTCGCGGACGGCGGCGCTCGACTCTGCGCTGCTGACTACGGGTTTTCCTTATGACCGCCGGACATCTCCGGAAAACAACCTAGCTCAGTTCGTGAGCCTCAAGAAACGCGCACGCGGCATTCGGCGTCTGGGCTCGGCTGCCCTCGATCTGTCGCTGGTAGCGGCGGGCAAGTTCGACGGCTACTGGGAGATGAAGCTCAAGCCCTGGGACATCGCGGC
>DAORCZ010001023.1:0-3307 GCA_035345735.1 Pseudomonadota bacterium
CCCATCACGTTTGGGTCCGGCACGACGCGCGGCGCATCCCACTCATCGCGCCCCGCCAACACCACGCGATAGCCGACCGCATCCTCCGGGGCCTGAGCAAGTACCTGCTCATCGAAGGCGATACGCCACCCCATGCGGCGTGGACGTTCTGGCTCATGCGCACGTTCGCTCGTTCTGCGCTGAGCCGACTTGCGTGACGCGCGTGCTTGCCAGCGGGCAGCCCGAGGAGTCTTTTCAGAAACCTGACCATCACCGCCACCTGACTGCGTGGCCCCGCGCTGCCGTTCGCGATACGCCGCCGATCGACATGCTGCGCTGCAATACTTGGTCCCCCTCGGCGCACCCACCCGAAGACTCTTTTCGCACTGACGACACTGCATACCCATTTTTCGGGTTCGGGCGTGACGCGGTTTCGTGCGCACTCTTAACGATTGGCAATGACTCGGTTTTCCGCTGAACGCGAACGCGTCGCGAAACACGTAGGTATGACGTTCGCGATGCTGCTGTGGCTGTGATTTGTGCGGCCACATGTGATGCTCAGCACGGAGTCGTTTCGCCGGTCGCTTCGTCAGTCGCTTGCAAAGACGTTGCGGGTGTCGCTTCGGATGTCGTTTCCGATGTCGGTTCTGGTCGCAAGCTGGCAGCGCTAGCCAAGTTCGACACGTTCCTTAAGCGTCCGGAATGCCCAGGATTTCTGACCTCACCCCACGCGGAAAGCGCATGGCTGCAGCTCGGATATGACATCGGGAGCGACATCGGATGCGACATCGGAAACGACATCAGATGCCGCATCGGATGCCTCATCGGGAACGATATCGGAAGACATCGGATGCGAGATCCCAATCAGCGCTTGCAGCGCGATCGTCGGCGCTGTCGACAGCGAGAGTCGCAGAGGCAATGGGACGGGCAAAACACCGACCGACCTGTCAGATTCGAGTACGATCGCCGCCTGCAATCGCATCATGCGAACGCGAACGCGTAGCGCTTGCAGCTGACTCGGCGCACAGAAGACTCAGCCTTTGACCGCGCGAGGCATGGCGGCATTAGATGCAGCCACGCGGCCTACGCCGGCACCCGCGGCTGGCCAGGGCGCTGAGCTGGCTGCGCTGAGTCCACTACCGCGTGAGCTTCCGTCGCTGCGGCAAGCAACTCGTCGTCAAGATCAACCTCTGGCGATCGTCGCGTCGAGTTCGTCGAGCAGCGGCACAACCTTTCGCTCCCACTCGGAGTATTCTGCGTGCGTTGAGGAGGTCTGCACTTGCGCGGCGTCAGGAGGTGAGCTGAAAAGTGCCTCCAGCGTCCCTCCGATCTCGACCACCGCAGCGGGCCAGGCGGGATGATGCAAGGCTTCGGCGAGCCGCTTCTGGGCGGTGAACAACGTACGCGCGACATTGCCAGCTGCCGTGGCCAGCAGGGTGTCCGCGGGAGCGCTGCAGCGCAGATAGAACAGCGTGCGCCCAACATACAGCGATAGGTGCATGTCTCCGCTCTCCGTGCCCGCTTGATAGGCGGCGCTCACAGCCGGGTCCTGTTTCGCCGAAGCGGCTCGCGACACGACGGAACGCACGGTCTGCAGAAAGGACTCATAGGCGGTCGCTGTCGTTGGCTCGGCCGGGATCACGAGCCCATACTCCGTCGTGGTTTCGAGGAGCAGGCGATAGGTGCCCTGCGCTTTCTGGTCATAGAGCGGGAGCGTCTTGGTCGCGAATTCCAGGGCATGCGCCAGCGCGTCTTGACCGGGCTTGGCCGATACAAATCCGAGAAGTCCGCGTACGACAAGGGGCAGTCCGATGCATGCAGCCAAGTACGTCAGGAAGTAGGCATCTCGCATCGAGAGGGCGCGCACCTGGGTAGTCATCAAGCTCACTCCTCAGAGTCCCTGACCGTATCACGTCTACCGTAGCTTCTTCCCTGCGATCTCCATCGTTGATGTACCTTGTTAGAGCATGCAAAAGATGCAGGTAGTCATGTGGATCGCGCTAGCGGTGGCCGTCGTGACGCCGATCTACTTCTGGCGCCGCTCGCGCGACGTGATGGGTGGGTTTGATGAGCTCATGGCGGAGCGTGGCTTCGTTGCAAAGAAGGCTGCGCCTGCAACGGTGTTCGCTAGCCAAGATCCTCCGATGGGCTTTTCCGCCTATGCAGCGTTCGCGGGTTCGCTGCGAGCGGAGACTCCCATTTCGCTGCTGCTGTTTCGTCGCACAGAGACGGTGTTGGTGCGCAATGTGCCGGTGCAGACTCCCACAATTTATGTGGGCGTTTATCTGCAGCCGGCCGCGAAGTTCGATAAGAGCTGGCGCAGACCGTGGGAAGAGCGTGCGGTACGCGGGCGCGATGATGTGGTCTACGCGGCCGTGGGTGCTGCGGGTGGCTTTGTGATCATCTGGAAGGGGTCCCCCTCGCGCAAGAACGTCGCAGCGCACCTGGATGCGCTAGTGGACTCCCTTCCGTCCTCGAATCCTTGATGGGGGGAGTGACATTGATGAGAGACCAGTCTCTCGACATGTATCAACAGGAAGCGAGGGTTCTGCTCTCGCGCTTTCTGGATCCGGCGCTGGCGGCGACGCGCATGGACTTAGTGCGGGCGCTGCGTCCAGAGCCTGATGATTACGCTCGTGTGTTCCTGCCGACGGTCGCCGAGGCCGCGCGGACTGGCTACAGCGTGCTGTGGGAAAATCTGCCGCCGTGGCCCGTGCGGGACGATCAGGTACGGCTGGAAATAGCAGTCGCGCGGAGCGAGGACTTCCTAGAGAGGAACGAGCGCGCGCAGCACTTTCCGGGCGGGTATTTGAGCATTGCGCCGCAGCTACAGCCTGGACAGATCTGGGTGTGTTGGGAGTTCATCGCGCCTTCGCGGGAAGCCGGCGTGGCCATGGACGGACTGGTCTCGCTTGGCACACGCTGGGCATGGTTCCCCAAGCCCTGGAAGGTGTTGCCGCCGGCGCCGCCGCTACTACCTATGCGCCATTTTTCTGAGTGAGCGAAGCCACTTAGGTCGGCACCGAACGCTTCTTCTTATCTGCCGATAACTCATCAGGAACTTACGCGACGTGTGAGCCCGGGGGGGCGGACCGATGTTTGAGTCGAGCAGCACTGCGTTTCATTCGGTGTTTGGCGGCGGCGACAATGCCGCGCAGAAGTCACACCCGGCTTCAGCCCCAGTTCTGGTGCCCGCTCCAACGGCAGCCCCCGTACATGCCTCACCTCCCGGACATCCTGCGACGCCGGCGGCGACTTCAGGAGGAGCCGCGGCGCCAGCAGCAAGCCCCGCGGCGGCAGCCAAACCTGTCGACAAGAAAGCGATGGC
>DAORCZ010001024.1:0-3307 GCA_035345735.1 Pseudomonadota bacterium
CGCGGCCTGCGAGCTAGGTTGCCAGCTGGCGGTCTTTGGCCCAGCGCAAGAGTGCCTGTTTGGCGACGCGGCGATTCTGTCGAGTGAGCGCATACCCGAGGGGACCATCCCGCGGATCAAGCGCGAGGTGTTCTACGGTGGCGAGTGTATCGCCACCATCGTCGCGGCTCCCCTGCCCGAGCACGTGAGCAGCGAACCGGCCCAGGGCGGATCAGACCGTAGCGCTGGCCTACGCACCACCCACTTCGCACTGCGGCTTGCGGAGTCGCTGCTGTACGCCAGTCTGCGACGCACGCTGGCTGCCCGCTCGCATCAGGCTTACGTGGAGGAAACTCACTGCGAGCTGCAGCTCAAAGCCCAGCGCATTGAGCAAGCGGTCGAGCGGATGCGCGATGCCGACCGCATCAAGGCCAGCTTCCTTGCCACCGTCTCGCACGAGCTGCGGACGCCGCTCACGTCCGTTCTGGGCTATTCCGAGATGCTCCTCGACGGCCTAGCGGGACCGCTCAACGAAGAGCAACGCGACTACCTAAGCACGGTCATGGCCAAGGGCGAACAGCTCCTCGGTCTGATCAGCAAGCTCCTCGACGTTTCGCGGATCGAATCGGTAGGCGTGCAGCTGAACCGACGCCCCTTCGACCTGAGCGACTTGGTGCACGAAGTCGTCTACGTCCAGGCACCGCACGCGAGGCGCCGCCGACTGCAGGTGCAGATCAACCTGCCTGAACAGCTGCCCCAGATCCTCGGCGACCGCGACAAGCTGCGCCAAGTCATGAGCAATCTGGTGAGCAACGCCATCAAGTTCACCCCTGAAAACGGCCGGGTCGAGATCACTGCGCACAGCCTCAACGCCGACGATCCAGCAACGGCGCGCAGCGTCCAGGTGTCGGTGATCGACAGCGGCATTGGCATCCCGCCGGAGCTCCACGACAAGGTCTTCGACACGTTCTATCAGGTCGATAACTCACCCTCGCGCGCCTACGAAGGCTCGGGCCTGGGACTGGCCATTGTGCGGCGGTTTGTCGAAGCGCATGGTGGCAGGGTCTGGGTCGAAAGCAGCCAGCCGCGCGGCACCGTCTTTCACTTCACCCTGCCCGCAGCTCAGACGCCCTAGTCCCCCCTGCCGGCTCCTCGCCGCCCAGACAAGCGAAACCCCAGAAAAATTTGCCGCCCCGGCAGGCTTTGCCGTCGAGCATTCCTTGTAGCCGAGGCCTTTGCGGCAGAGGTACAATCGCTGTGCATGCCTCCATTTTCCTGCTCAGCGTCGAGCGCTGGGGGGCGATGGGTCGCGGGGTTGGCCCTCCTGGGACTGCTCGCAGCCTGCCGCCCACCTGGCACACCCCGAGCCGTAGGTCGCACCTCGGACCCACCGCCCGTCCTCAATGCCCCATCGCAGCCGCCGGAAGCGCGGCTCGATCTGGATGCCTACGTCTTGGACTTGCTACAGGCCTTGTCCGCCAAGCACTTTGGGCGGCACATCACGGCGGCAGAGCCGCTTGAGGCCGCCTCCAGCCTGGTGCCGCTTGTTCCCGCTAGCCGCCTGTATGCCACCGCTGATCCGATTGAGGCGCAGTTCCGCGCTGGCGAAGAGCTCTTCGAGATGGAGCTATCGCTGTTCCCGGCATTCGGCGACGCCTTGGGTGGCCCCTCGCCCAATATGCATCGCGTGCACCGTGGAGCGCACGGCGGCCCCGATACCTCCAGCTGTCGCAGCTGCCATCACCGCGGCGGGGACGACGGCGCGGGCGAATACACCGAGGCCGCGCTCACCGGTGGCGACGGTGAACATCCCGCAAGTGCCAACGAGCGCAACCCGCCCCCCCTCCACGGCGGGGGCCTGCTGCAGATCCTGGCGCGCGAGCTCACCGACGAGTTTCAGGCCCGTATTCGTCGCCCGCCGCTGAAGTACCAGCAGACCATTCAGCTCGTCGTGCAAGGCGTGGACTTTGGCACCGTGCACCTCATGCCCGACGGTCAGCTAGAAATGAGCGAGCTGAAAGCCATCGACGACGACCTGGTGGTTCGGCCGTTTGGTTGGAAGGGCACTCATTCGACGCTACGGCGCTTCGCGGAAGAGGCCTTCCAGGTTCATCACGGCCTGCAGTCGAACGCGCTGATGCAGCTGAAGGACTTCTATGGCCCGCTGCCGCGCGACGCCTCGCCAGCCACGCGGGCAGTGATCGCGGCTCTCGGCGACGGCCCACCGGAAAATCCCGATCGAGACTCGCGCCGCGTCGAACTCTCGGGCGCTCAGCTCACCGCCATGGCGACCTACCTTTCGCTGCTGCCCATCCCTGCGATCGAGCCCCCGCGCTCTCCCGAGCTTTTGGCGGCTTGGCGTGAAGGCCTGGCGACCTTCGACGAGATCGGCTGTGCCAGCTGCCACAAGCCGGTCTGGTACATCAAGGAGCCGATCTGGCGTGAGATCAGCGAGGACGACACGAGCGAGATCCGCCTGACTTTCGATTTGCGCAAAGACATCAGAAACGGCCCGCCGCTGCGACAGTTCGAGACCTCGGAGATGCGCTATGCGATCTATCCTTTCTCGGATCTGCGACGACACGACATGGGGCCGGAGCTTGCCGACGACACCCATGGACATGCCGCCGTGGCCAAGCCAGAAGGCAACAGCAACGTCTATCGCCTGGGTCCGAACATCCCAGAGTCCTACTTCTTGACCCGCCCGCTGTGGGGGCTCGCCGATTCCGCGCCCTATCTGCACGACGGTCGGGCGCCCACGCTGCATGACGCCATCGTCCTTCATGGTGGCGAAGCCAGCGTGGCACGCGACGCGTACAAACAGCTGCCGCCGCTTCGACAGCGGGCCCTGCAGGTGTTTCTGTTTTCACTGACCCGGCCGTTGCTCCCGGAGGTGACGCCATGAGTTCGTCCCTCTCGCTCCGGATCGTGCGGTCGGTGGCCTGCTTCCTACCGGCTCTGCTCTTGTGGGGTAGCAGCAGCGGCTGTTCCCGTCGCAGCAACGCGCAGCCAATCCCAGTTCTGGCCAGCCCAGGGTTACGCAGCTTTCAGCCCGCTGATGTTCAGGCCGATGCCCGCCGGGCGATTGGCGAACGTCTGGCGGCGCGCGAGCAGAAGTTTCGCGAGCTCTATCAGCCAGGCTCGGTCTGGAACACCTTGCGCATCGAGCAGCGGGATATCGACTCGGGGCGCATCTCCCTGCCCCGTCTCGTCGAGATCGGCCGCGATCTGTTCGCTACCGACTTTGGCTTGGCGCAGGGCCTGGGCAACGGCTTGGCAGCACACAAGTCTCCGCTTTCGGGGCGGCACGCAGCGCCGAACCTGCGGC
>DAORCZ010001025.1:0-3306 GCA_035345735.1 Pseudomonadota bacterium
GGCCCGCTGCAGGTTCTGCACGCCGATGCCCAGTGGGTCGCGCTCGCCGACTACGCTCAGGAGCGGCACGGTCAGTCGGCCCAGATCCTCCGCACTGACCGCCAGCCCGCTGATGCCGCGCAGGACGCCCGCCAGCGCCTGGCTGTCGTTGAGGTAGCGCGTCGAGAAACGGACAAAGAAACGATGCACGGGGCCTGCGGTGGCGCGTCCGCTGTCCACGGCATCGCTCGGCGGATCGATGCTATCGCCGCGATCGAGAGCCGCAGCCATCGCCTCCATGCGCTGCAGGAAGTGGCTCTGCTGCGGCCGCTCCCAACCGGCGGCCAGCACCGACGCGGATAGCAGCCGCCCTGGGTG
Organism: Pseudomonadota bacterium; assembly: GCA_035345735.1. Lineage (GTDB taxonomy): Bacteria > Myxococcota_A > Polyangia > Palsa-1104 > JAEUJZ01 > JAEUJZ01. The sequence goes on from DAORCZ010001025.1 coordinate 358, forward strand.
TCGCGTCGCGAGCTTGAGGGTAATGAAGCCGCCCAGCGAATAGCCGACGACGTGCGCGCGTGGCAGATGGAGTTCGTCCATCAAACGCACCACATCATCGACCATCTCGACGCCGTAGCTCTCGGCGCGGTGTGGCTTGCCGCTGCGTCCGTGGCCGCGCAGGTCCAGCGTGATGACGCGAAAATGCGGCCGCAGCGCCCGCAGCACGCCCGCCCGGCGCCACTGTAGATCGGCGTGCACCGCAAAACCGTGCACCAGAATCACCGGCTCGCCGGCCCCCTCGTCGGTGTAGGCCAGCGGCACGCCCGCCGACTGGAAGGTCCGGTACGGCGAGTGCGGCGTGACGTAGTAATAAACGCCCGCCGCCAAAAGCAGGATCGGCAGAGCCAGGGCAAGGAGCGCGATGGGAACTCTTCGTCTCATGGGCATATCGGCGGGGGGCTGGCGGCAGATTCAGTGGCAGTAGCGAACGCGCGGGCCGGCATCGTCCTTCAGAGCGCGGCGCAGGGTGTCATCAGCTTTGTCGACGCGGGCTCTGTAGTAGGTGCTGCGGGCAAAGACGCGGCTCGGCTCATGCTGTTCGACCTTGGCGTCGTTGATGAGGTAGTCGTGGACGCTGCGGCTGTAGCCCTTGGCGTTGTCCCAGCCCGATACCAGCGCCTTCTTCGACACCCAGAAGTCTGAGTCGTGCGTCGGACTGTTGGGGTCGGGGCAGCCCGGCAAACAGAAAGTACCGGGTCGCGCTTCGTAGATGTTGGCCTCGCTGAGAAGCTGCGCACCGTCGTTGCTGGCGGCGCCGAACTCGTACCAGTGCTCGAGGTAGTTGTTGTAGAAGTCGGCGAGCCCGAACGAAAACTGCGGACTGCGCCGCGTGATCTTTTCGAAGTGGTTGTGGTGCAGCGTGACCCGCATCCCCGGGGCGGGATTGCCGTCGGTGTCCTTCCAGTGCAGCATCGACTTGGCGTGCCCGTACAGATGCGAGTACGAGATGGTGACCTGGGTCGCCGCACGCAGATCCAGCTGACCATCGCCACCCCGACCGAGGCCCAGGTGGTGGAACCACAGGTCCCGCGATTCGAAGTCGGCCGGGCTAGAGCCGCCACGGCCGCGCACTTCGATCGAGTCGCCTTCGCTCTTGGCGAATCCCGCCGGATTCTGAATCGTCACGTCGGACAGGATGACGTTCCGCGTGCCTGCGGGCAGGCGCAAGGTGCCGTCGATGACGATGTTGCGGCCGCGTCCATCGACCGTCTTGTCCGACAGGACATCCATGCGGCTGCTTAGCTTGATGGTCCCTTCGACGTCGAACACGATGTACTGCGACGCCGTGCTGGCCAGGCCCGCGCGCAGCGTGCCGGGTCCGCTGTCGGCCAGGCTGGTGACGCGATAGACACGGCTGGGGCTGCCGCCCGTGACCGCCGCACCAAAGCCCGCTCGCTCGGCCAGCAGCGTCGCTGCGCTGTAGGGATAGCGCGAACAGTCTTCGGTCAGCGTCGCCTCCTGCAGCGCATGCCAGGCGCCGGTCAGCAAGCCCGCCTCCTCGGTCACAAGCTCGCCCCCACAGCCCAGGGAAAGCCCGCAGCTCAGCAGAGAGAGCGCCAGCGGAGACAGCGTTCGTCGGTCAGTTCGCATCATGTTTCACTCCGCCGGCACCATGTCACGCCCCCCCCACAACCGACAAGCACGGGCTCCGCAGGCCCGTATTCCACACCGAACCGCGAGCCTAACGGGCACGTGAGATCCCATATGCTCGGGGACGCGAAGCGAGCGCAGACTTGACCCTGTCAGAGGGGGGCCCTAATCTTCTGCGCCCGTATGAGCGCCGCTACTTCTCCCCCGCCCTCGGCTCTGCAAGAGCTCCTGGTCTCCCTCGACCAGGAGACGCAGCGCCGCTATCTGAACTATGCGCTGTCGGTCATCACGGCGCGCGCGCTGCCCGATGTACGCGACGGGCTCAAGCCAGTGCAGCGGCGCATCCTTTACGCCATGTATCACGACCAGCGGCTGTATCCCGACGCCAAGTTCCGCAAGTGCGCGTCGGTGGTCGGCGACGTGCTGGGCAAGTATCACCCGCACGGTGACTCGTCGGTGTACGAGGCGCTGGTGCGCATGGCGCAGGACTTTTCGCTGCGCTATCCGCTGATCGACGGGCACGGCAACTTCGGATCGCAGGACGGCGACTCGCCGGCGGCCTATCGCTACACCGAGTGCCGACTGCGTCATTCCGCCATCTCGCTGCTCGGCGAGCTGGGGCAGAGCACCGTCGAATATCGTCCAACGTTTGATGGCGTGCGCTTCGAGCCGGTGGTGCTGCCGGCGCAGCTTCCGAACCTGCTGCTCAATGGCACGCAGGGCATCGCCGTCGGCATGGCAACCTCGATTCCGCCGCACAACGCCGGCGAGCTGCTCGATGCCTGCTTGGCGCTCATCGACGATCCGCAGCTCGATACGCGGGCGCTCCTGCGCTACGTTCGCGGCCCGGATTTTCCGACGGCGGGCGAGCTCCTGACCTCGAAGGCGGAGTTGACCGAGGTGTACGAGACCGGCCACGGCTCGCTGCGCCTGCGCGCCACTTATCGCATCGAGGAGCCGGCTGACCGTCGCGAAGGCAAGCGCATCATCGTCGATTCGATCCCCTATGCTGTCGTGCGCTCGTCGATTATGGAAAAGATCGGCGAGCTGGTCGAAGAGAAGAAGCTGCCGATGGTGCAGGACTGCCGCGACGAATCGACCACCGACACGCGCATGGTGTTTGAGCTGAAGCGTGGCTCGGACCCGACGCTGGTCATGGCCTATCTGTTCAAGAACACCGGGCTGCAGACGACGGTGCAGATGAACCTGACCTGCCTGGTGCCGACCGACAATCCCGAGGTCGGAGCCCCGCAGCGCCTGGGCCTGCGCGACTGCATTCGCCACTTCCTGGACTTCCGCTTTCAGGTGGTGACACGT
>DAORCZ010001026.1:0-3302 GCA_035345735.1 Pseudomonadota bacterium
ATCATCACGTCCGGGCGGCGCGCTTTGACGGCGGCGAGGAGCGCGTCGTACATGATCGGCCACAGCTCGACGAAGTTGGCGGTCATCCGCGCCGTGCCGCGGGTGTAGGTCGGATCGAGCGCGCCTTCGACCTCGGTGCGCTGCAGCTGCTCGGCCAGCGCTCCCATTGGTCCGAGATCGACGAACTCGACCCCGCGCGCCTGCCTCTCGACGTGCGTGCGCAGCTCCTGGGTGCAGGCGATCGCGACATGCCAGCCGCGGCGGGCCAGCTCCTCGGCCTGCGGAATCAGCGGGTTCAAGTGGCCGATGAGGGGAATCGATACGAAGAGAGCATACCTGGGCTTGTCCGCTGCGACGGCAGGGGAGCGTGTCGGATCAGTCATCATGAACCTCTGGAACTGCTCGTCGCCGCTAGATCGGCGGCCACCATTTCAGCGATGAGCTCGCGAAAGCTCGTCGTGTGCTTCCAGCCGAGCTGCTTGTGCGCCTTGGACGGATCGCCAAGCAGCAGCTCGACCTCGGTAGGACGGAAGTATCGCGGATCGATGCGCACCAGCGGATCCCCCGAGCGAGCATCGCGGCCGACCTCGTGAATCCCGGAGCCCGACCAGACGATGTTGCGGCCGACTTCGGCGAATGCGAGCTCGACGAACTCGCGCACCGAGTGCGCCTCGCCGGTGGCAAGGACGTAGTCGTCGCTTACGGGCTGCTGCAAGATCAGGTACATGCCCTCGACGTAGTCGCGCGCATGCCCCCAGTCGCGTCGGGCGTCGAGGTTTCCCAGATAGAGCGTCTTCTGCAGCCCCTTTTCGATGGCCGCGACGGCGCGGGTGATCTTGCGGGTGACGAAGGTCTCGCCGCGCAGCGGGCTCTCGTGGTTGAACAGGATGCCGTTCGAGGCGTGCAGGCCGTAGGCCTCGCGATAGTTCACCGTGATCCAGAATGCGTAGAGCTTGGCGGCTGCATAAGGCGAGCGCGGATAAAAAGCCGTCGTCTCGCTCTGCGGGATCTGCTGCGCCTTTCCGTACAGCTCGGACGTCGAGGCCTGATATAAGCGGACCTTGCGTTCGAGCTTCAAGATCCGAATCGCCTCGAGCAGACGCAAGGTTCCCAGCGCGTCGGCGTTGCCGGTGTACTCGGGCGTCTCGAAGCTCACCTGCACGTGGCTCTGCGCCGCCAGGTTGTAGATCTCATCCGGCTGCGTTTCCTGAATGATGCGGATGATATTGGTAGAGTCCGTGAGATCGCCGTAGTGCAGAAAGAAGGTCGTCTCGGACTCGTGCGGATCGAGATAAAGCTCGTCGACCCGCTCGGTGTTGAACGAGGAGGAGCGGCGCTTCAGGCCATGGACGACATAGCCCTTCTTGAGCAGCGAGCGCGCCAGGTACGCGCCGTCCTGTCCGGTCACGCCGGTGATGAGAGCGATCTTTCGGCTCATGCGCGTCCCATCGGCGTTTTCGCTGCGACGCAGAGAAGAGCGGCTCCCCGATCTGAAGCTTGCAGGTGTAGGGACATGTCAGAACGCATAAACGGGCAAATCCTTTGAAATAGTACGCGCTGCTCGCCGGGGTTTCACCCTCAACAAACTTCGTCGATCGTCTTTGCCGTGACCGCGATCCTCGCGGGTCTCAACATCGATGATCAAAGCAGAGTGTTGAGGAAGTGTGGAGCCGAGCGAACGGATCGGCGGGCCGCGCCGAACGGTGCCGGGCGATGCTGCGATAGCCCACACCCTGCGTCGTGTAGGTGCTTGAGCACAGCAGGCGGCTCCACAGTTCCTCAACATCTTTCGTCGATCCTTGATGAACGAGGGAGTCCACGATGAGTCATGAACAGATCTCACCGCCGCAGCCAGCGCGCGGTCGCGCGGTCGTCTTCGACGCACTGCGCATCTTCGCCGCCATTCAGGTCGTGCTCGGCCACTATGCCTTCAGCAGCCACGCGGCCGGTCGCACCGGTATGTACTCTTCGCTGCTGCGCGAGGAGGCGCGCTACGGCTACGTCACCGTCGATATCTTCTTCATCATCAGCGGCTACTTCATCACGATGACGACATTGAAGCACGACTGGCGATCGTTCGCGCTGTCTCGTGTGTCCAGAATCCTGGCGCCGCTGAGCGTCTGCGCGACCCTCACGTTCATCGGCTGCCGCATTCTCAGCGCCTATTCGAATCGTCCGATGGGAGTTCTCGACTGGCTCGCCAACGTGACCGGCCTGATCTTGATTCCGGGCGTGGGGCAGCGCCTGCAGGTCCTGGACGTCGTGTATTGGACCCTCCAGATCGAGGTCACCTACTATCTGATCGTGACCATCGGCCTGGCGATCGGGCTCGTGCAGCTGCGGCTGATGGCCGCATTCCTGGTCGCCTGTCTGATTGCCGCGATCGCGGAGCAATTCACGAAGGGGTTCAGCGTCGTGCTCTTCGCGACCCAGTGGCTCAGCCGCTTCGCCGTCGGGGGCACCCTGTTCATCCTGTCGCGTGAGCCGCGCTCGCGCGTGGTCTGGGCTCACTTCGTCGGCGCCGTGGCGCTGATGATGGTCTCGGTGTGGCAGCGCGCCATCGATCGCGTGAACCTCGAGCACGTCGTGTTCAACCCCGTCATCTCCTGCTCGATCATGGTCGTGGCCACGGCGATTCTGACCTGGTTCTCGCTGCGTCCTCTGCGACGAGACTTTTCGCTGACCCAGTTTCTGGGGGGCGTCAGCTTTCCGCTTTACCTCATCCATCACCAGCTCGGCTGCACCATTGCGAACGTGCTCAAGATCGGCGACAACACCGCCGCGGTGCTCGCGCTCGCGGCCATGATGCTGGGCCTGGCATGTCTCATCCACTGGGCCGCGGAGAAGCCGCTGGCCTCGCTCATGCGGCGGGGTCTCGATGCGCTGGCTCGACCTCGACCCGGCTCCCTGAAGCCCGCTTCGGTGCCCGTCACGCATCAGGGCCCCTAGATCGAACGCAAGGCCTCTACGGGCCGCAGACGCGCCGCCTTCCACGCCGGATACAGCCCCGACAGAATCGTCCCGAGCAGCGCGAATCCGACGACGCCGCAGAGAAACCCGAGTCCGACGCTGGGATAGATGACCATCATGTCCCCGGCCGGCATGTGCCCCTTGATCCCCTGGCGGCCGAGCCAGCGCACGACTGCATAACCGAGGCCGGTGCCGACCACGGCGCTGAGCAGGCCCATCAATCCCGCCTCCCACAAAAACAGGACGGTGATCTGCCGGCGCCGCATCCCGATCGAGAGCATGGTGCCGATCTCCCGCACGCGCTCGTGCACCGACATCAGCATGGTGTTGAC
>DAORCZ010001027.1:0-3296 GCA_035345735.1 Pseudomonadota bacterium
AATTTGATGAGGAGGAGTTCTTTGCTCTCGACAGTTTCAGACATGGAGGCTCAGGTGGCTTGTGTGTTGGCCTGCAGGTTCGACGAGCCGTCGCGGACCTCGCCGCTCTCTTCTTCTTTTTTCAGCAGCTTGCGCGCCAGTTTCTCGACCTCGTGCCAAAGCTTCTTCTCGGCGAGGGCGCGGCGCTTGGTCGCTTCTTCAGCCAGGTGACGGCCCTGCTCTTCAGCTCGCACCATGGCTTGCATGCCGTACGCTTCGCGCTCGTGGTCGCTGTTTTCGTCGTCGCCGCCCGAGTGAGCGAAGTGCAGACCGCGCTGCTGCTGCTGCACGTGCGTAAGCTCGTGGGCGAGAAGCGCCGTGCCTTCAGCGCTCTGGAAGTTCGACTGCCAGCCCTCGCGCACCATGATGAGGTCGGTGCCACCGACGGTCACAGCGTCGGCGCGATAGCGGTTGGTGATCTCCTCGGCCAGCGGACCGCGGACGATGCGGACATTGCCGAAGTCACCACCGAGCCGTCGCTCCATGCGCGACCGCGTATGCAGATCGAGCGGCTCCCCGCGTCCTGCATCCCGCATAATGTGTCGAGACAGCGTCGATGGGTCGTACTTGAGCGCGATCTCTTTATCGAGCCGAAAGCTCGCCTCGTCTTCTGGAGCCGGCGTCGGCGTTGGCCGTCCCGGCGCTCGCGGTGAGCGGGCCTCAGAGCGCGTGTCGTGTGAGTCAGACATCGGCTTTCCCCCGTGCGATCTTATCGCCAACAAAAGGTATCGGGAAAGCGCTGTCTAGGGTTTCTGGCGGAATGCCGCGGCCTGACGTGTAGGCTGGCTGGCGCCGAGTGCCCACGCCGGCCGGAGGATTCGCCGCCGCGGCGAGGTCTTCGACATATACTGGGGAATTATGAGGTTTCCTAGGCTCTGTGCTTTGGTGGTGCTGACGGGCTCGGTGTGGGGAGTGTCCCCGCCAGACGGACAAGCCTCCGAGACGCGCTTCCCGCCGCTGCGCCCGGCGGTCGTCGCCGATCCCGCTGGCATCGCCCCCGCGTCTACGCCCGCACCGGCAGCCAGTCCCCCCCCGGGAGGAGGTGCGGTGGCCGGCCCATCGACCACGGCTGGCCCAGTCGCAGACGCGATCTGGTGTGGGCTCGATCTGGCCAAGCCCGCCCCTGAGCCACCGATCCCGTGTAAGCATCCTGGGCTGCCCTGTGGTCCGGTGAGCGCGGATCAGATCAGCCGCGGCAGCGGCGAGGTAGGGGAAGATCTCGACGGTGACGGCTCGCCCGATCTGACTCTGGCCGGCCGCCGCGAGGTCCCCCGCCCCGAGATCTATGCGGCGATCTATCGCAGCACCGAGGCCGGCTTTGTGCTGTCCGACTATCAGGCGGTGCCGCCGCGATCTGAGCCAACCATGGCCAGCGTCATCCTTGCCGCCCCGGGGAGCGCGCCGCTGTTGCGCGATGGTTACGACATCGTCGAAAGCAACGGCCGCACGCAGAGCATCGCCCGCCTGCGACGATTTGATGGCCAGCGCTTCCGCACCCTGCTTTCGTTCTGCGCGCACCGCGCCGAGCCCATCGCCGGTCGCCTGCGCGAGGGCCACAACCGCGTCGAGATCGTCGATATCGACAAAGATGGCCAGAAGGATGTCGTCATCCACGGCCTGATCGCGCCGTTGGCTTTCCGCTTCACCGGCGGTGGCCTGACGCTGGCCCAGGACGCCGCGCTGACCCAGATGTATCGCGAAAACAGCCCTGAGATGCAGCGCGTAAAGACCCTGCGCGCCGAGGCTGCCAAGCTTATCGCGGAAGGTCAGCTGAGGCGGGCCACCGATGTCCTTGCGCGGGCCCAGGCCGCTCTACCGCACGATGTCGACCTGGCACTGGACTTGGCCGCGCTGCAGATCCGCACGGCGCAGGAAGAGCGCGCTCTGCAGATTCTGCAGCGCGCCCGCTTCCAAGATCCGGAACGCGCCGCGATCTACTGCGCGCAAGCCCGCGCCCATCGTGCCCTGCGCGAGCCAGCCTCCGAGCGCAACGCTCTGCGCGCCTGCCTTGATCATCGCCCCGACGACGAGCTTCGCAGCGAGGCCGAGGCCCGACTGCGAACGCTCAGTGCACCACCTGCGGCCGGTGGCGCATCCCCAGCCAGTGACGGAACAGCCCCCGCGCCACAACCGATTGAGCTGCCCATCGACAGCGAGACGCCGTAGCCCCCCAGGGCTTGCAACATTCGGCGATTGAATCTCCAAAATTTAGAGATTTTCGTTACTCAAAAAATCTCACAAGTTCTGGTTGGCTCCGACCTGGCAGCACAGGGTTCTTCCCGACTCGGAGCGGGCTCAAACGCGGGCCGCGCTTTTCGCAACTCAACCTATCGTTTCATCAACGATTTGATTTATAGTATGGCGCTATACACTGAATGCGCTTTGCCTGCGAGCAGTGCCAGACGAAGTACTCGATCCCGGATGAACGGGTTCGGGGAAAGATTCTCAAGATCCGCTGCAAGACCTGCGGCTGCCTGATCTCCGTCAGCGAGGCGGGGGCCCGCACCGCTCGCGTGGGTGAGCCGGCGGCAGATCCCGGCCAGTCGACGGCTGGCCTGGACATGCGTGACCAGATTGCCGGCGAAGGCGGTGGCGGTGGCGGCGGCGATGCCACGATGATCGGCGGCATGGCCGACTTCTTCGGCAAGCTGCCCGGTGCCGAGGCGCCTCCCGCCGACGAATGGCACCTGTCGGTCGACGGCAACCAGGGCGGGCCCTACCCGCTAAGCGACCTGGCACAGCGCATCCTCGATCAGGCCGGCACTTCGGCCGAACTCTACGTCTGGCACGAAGGCTTCGACGGCTGGAAGCTTCCTGACGCGGTGCCGGAAGTGCAGACCGCGCTCAACAAGGTGCGCAGCGGCGCGCAAGCCCAGGCCAAGCCCGCTGCGGCGGCCAAGGGCGCCGCAGCCACAGCTTCGGCAAAGGAGTCCGCGAAAGCGGCGGCCAAGGTGGCGGTCAAAGCGACGGCCAAGGATGTCGCGAAGGCCGCGGCCAAGGCGATCGGCAAGGCGGCCCTAAAACCCCTGCCCTCGGTCGCGCCGCCTGACGACGATGCGGGCGACGCAACCCAGATCGGCTCCTTGGACATTCCCGGCGAAGGGGGCAAAGGCAAAGGCGACGACGACGACGTCCAAGACGCCTCGCTGCTGATGCTGGGCGACGATGCGTTTGAGGCACTGCTCGACGCCGGGGGCAAGGGTGGAGCCAAGGCGGCCGCCAAAGCGCCGGCTAAAGCACCGGCCAAGGCGCCGCCC
>DAORCZ010001028.1:0-3293 GCA_035345735.1 Pseudomonadota bacterium
CGCGCTCCACGTCACCATCCGCACCGTCTATCTGTCCAATGTCGAGCAGTGGTTTGGCAGGGTATATCGGTTGGCATGCGTGCCCCACGTTCTACCATTTTCCGTCGGTAACTTCCGTTCATGTCTGAACCGCTATACATCGGTCGGACTCGAAGTTGTGGACCACAGTTGGACCACCTGCAAGCGAGGCTGTGATGGGTGACATCATCAAGAAGATGAAAGGCGAGAAGTTCCTGGGCTGGTACGTGCGCTACGTCGATGCCGATGGCTGCCGCAAGCAGCGCGCGAGCCATCAGCCGACCAAGCCGCTGGCTCGGAAGTTTCTGATCGAGATCGAGGCCCGCGTCGCCCGTGGTCAGATCGGCATCCCCGAGCCGTCGCCACCGCCGCGCCCCGAGCTGACCCTCGCCGAGCTGTGTGAGCGCTACGTGCAGGACTACAACCGTCCCCGGATCAAGAACCTGGCGCTCTACCGGACCGAACAGAAATCAGCGCTGAAGCGCATCCTGCCGATCCTCGGGACCAAGCCGGTGGGCGCGGTCACAGCCCATGACATTCGACGGGTTCGCGATCAGCTGTCGACGCGCTACAAGCCGAATACGGTGATGTCGTCGCTGCGGCCACTGTCTACGGCCTTTAGCTGGGGCAAGCGCGAAGGGTTGATTGACTGTCCGAATCCCTGTCTCGGCGTCGAGCGACCGCGCCGAGAGAGCCTGCTTGAGTTTCTCGACAGAGACGAGCTGTCACGACTGGTCTCGGCGGCAGAGGCGAAAGCACGCGCCAGCGATACGTTTCGTGACTGGCTGCGCTATGTGGCGATCGCGTTCACGGTTCGGACTGGGCTGCGCAAAGGCGAGCTGTTCGGTCTGCGCTGGCGGGACCTCGATCTCACGACGCGCCGGCTCGACGTCGCGCGGTCGTATCAGCACACGCCGAAGTCGGGAACGACGAGGCATCTGCGACTGCCCAGCCAGCTGGTCCCGATTCTCGCGGAGTGGAAGAGAATGTGTCCCGCGACGCCCGATGACCTCGTGTTCCCGGTGATGGGACGCTGGAGCCTGCGGATGGGTCGCAAGATCGACATGCTGGGACTGCCCGAGCTCTTGGCGGACATCGGGGTGCGCCCGCTCCGTCGCGAGTGGCACGCGCTGCGCCATACCTTCGCGTCACACTTCGTGATGTCGGGCGGCAACATCCTGACGCTGCAAAAGATCCTCGGTCACGCCGACACCAAGATGACGCTCGTGTATGCCCATCTCGCGCCCGATTTCCTCGGCGATGAGATGGATCGGATCACGATCTAGCCGGTGCGCCGACGAGACATCGGCACCGCGACCCGCCCGAGATACCCCTCGATATCGATGCGTCGAAAGTAACGGCGCCGCTCGCCCTTGGGCTTCACCGCCAACTGCGCTACCTCTGGATGGCGATCAAGCCAGGTCTGAAAGCGCCGCGCCACTTGGTTTCGCAAACTCTGCTCTTTGCGTCGCCACGCGCGATATTCCGCCGTTCCCGCTGGTGGCTCCGGCGGCAGCTCTTGGCGAGGGAATATGCCGAGGAGCTTGGCCGTCTGCCACGTATCAAGTAACCCCTCCGGCTCCGACGTGCCCTGCTCTCTTCGTGCCTGACCAAGTCCGAGCCGAACCGTCAGCAGGTCCAGTAGGTCCGCAACCGTGAGATCAATCACACGGGTATCGTCAGAGATGTCCCTAAGACGGGCCATAGTAGGCCATATTTTCTAATTATTTCGCGTGCTTTTCAATACATTTCATAAGGCAAGACTTGGATGTGATTCCACGGATGTCGACGCCAGTTGGGGAGTGGAGAGGACATGCTGGTTCTTGAACGTCGACGCACAAGTTTCAATGGAGCCCCAGATAGGAATCCGGGGTTGGAAATCGGTTGATAGGGTGGTCTGAGCGAGGGAGTCACGGCGCGGGTCCCCCTTCCCGACGACGCTTTTTCCGTGCCGCGAGCGGCCCGAAAAAAGGTCTCTGGTCGGCCCACGCCTGATTTTTCAGGGTCGGAATCCGGGGACGGAACCCCGCGATTACTGCTTTTGAAGGAGCATCAGCGCGAGGGTCTTTTTTCCGTCGGGGCCGTAGTCGATTCGTTCGATGGTTTTCCAGCCGAGTTCGGCAAGGCTGTCACTCAGCAGCTTGGGGTCGTAGCGACGGACTCGCCACATCAGGAAGCGACGATCGGGCCTACCGTCGCGCATCTTGACTTGGGCAATCGCATCGAAACCGTAGCTGCCGGGAACGCCGCCCGGTGGGGCAAGCTCCCAGCGAAGTTCGATGTCTTCAGCACCGAGGCAGTAGCGACGAATCGGCCCGCTCAGCCAGTTCACATGCGTAGGTCGCAGCTTGCCGTTGCCAATCGGGTCCAGCTTGAGGATCTTCTGCCGTTCACTTGCTGGGGCACGCGCAATCTGGATATCAAACAGGAACAGCTCGCCCGGCTCGCAGCAGCTCAGCGTGTCACGGAAGAAACGCAGCTCATCGCTCAGGTTGACCAGGGTGTATCCGAGCATGGCGAACAGCCTTGTCCGGCCTCGCAGCGGATTGACCAGCATGGGCAGCTTCGGCAGATCCAGAAAGCTGCCGTGGATGGTGTACGTGCGGATGTCGGGCAGCGTCTCGCGGCAGTGCCGGTAGGCGGTGTTCAGCAGCGAGTGACTCACGTCGAGCAAGAACAGCTCCGTCTGTTTCGGCATGCGAAGCTGCATCTGAAGATGCTTGACGAGCATCGACTCGGTCTTGCCGTCGCCGCAGCCGAGCGCATCCACGGTGAGTGCCTGCTCACCAATGAGGTCTGCGACGCGGCGCGCAACCGTCCCGAGCGGCAGTGTCTCGCGAAACTCCGAGCCATAATCGGGCGACGAGCAGGTGGCCAGCCAGTCCTTCGCGCTGTGATGGTCGATGTAGACAAGCGTCTGCTCAAGCTGTCCAGTCGGACCATTCAGCGTCTCGGCAAGCTCCGTCACCATGCTTACCGGGTCATACGTCGATCCGAGCCACGACGTCGGCGTGTGACGGTAGCCCGCGCTCATCTCGGCGGACAGCTCGATGTCGCTGACGCGCAGGTTCAGCTCGGGAACGGCCAGCAGCTTCAGCATCAAGCTCCGTCTGGCCCTGCGGGTGTGATGTTCAAGCTGACGAATCGTCGTCGCTGTGACTCCCACGCGGTCGGCCAGCCATTCCTGCGTAAGTCCTGCCGCGGTCCGTCTCTTTTGCAACCGCTCGCCAAACTTCACCCAGTCGATCGGCCCAATCGCTTCGCTGTCGTCGGTG
>DAORCZ010001029.1:0-3292 GCA_035345735.1 Pseudomonadota bacterium
CATCCGCTGGCTCAACGCCTGGGTCGATCCCAGCCGCGAGCAAGAGGCGGCCGAGTCGCTGTTTGCCGCCGGCGCCGACGTGGTCATCAGCGGTGCAGACACCACCCTGCCCCTGACCGTTGCTGGCCAGCGCGGACGCTACGCCATCGGCTACGACTCTCCGACCGCCTGCGAGGTCGAAAAAGCGCGCTGCCTGACCTCGACGTATTGGCGCTGGGAGGTGCTTTACATCGACACCGTGCAGCAGATCCGCGCCGGACGCTGGCAGCCCGGGACGTACTACGGCGATGCGGCGAGTGGCCTCGTCGGACTCAGTGGTTTCGGCGAGGGTGAGATGCCCAATCCGCAGATCCCCGCTGACGCACTGGCCGAGGTCCGCCGCACGCTCGCTGATCTGCGAGCCGGCCGCTTCAGCCGCTTCGACATCTTTGCTGGGCCGCTTCTCGACAACACCGGGCGCACCCTGTTTCCGCTGGGGCAGAAACCGACGCAGGCCGACCTGCTCGGGACCTCTGGCTGCAGCCTTTGCATGTCCTGGCTGGCCGAGGGCATCACCGGCACCCTGCCCCGCAAATAGCGTCGGTCCCCCGCCCATGTCGTCCCCCAACGAAGCGGCCACCGCCCCTCCGGGCGCAGCGCTCGGCGGTGAAGCACCGCTGCCGATGATCACGGCCCGTGGGCTGATCAAGCGCTTCCCAGGAGTCGTTGCCTGCGACCGCGCCAGCCTGCAGGTAGCCGCCGGGGAAGTCCACGCCGTCGTCGGTGAAAATGGTGCCGGCAAGAGCACGCTGCTCTCGCTCCTCGCCGGGCTGTACCTGCCCGAAGAGGGGGCGATTCTTCTCGCTGGCCAGCCGGTGCGGCTGTCCTCGCCCCGCGTGGCGGCGGCCCACGGCATTGCCATGGTGCATCAGCACTTCACTCTGGTCGGCAAACTCAGTGTCACCGACAACCTGCTGCTGGCCGGACGAGGGCCTTGGCTGCTCTCGCGTCGCCGACGAGCCGAACTGGCGGCACGCATCGGTGCCCTCGCAGCTCAGCACGGCTTGCCCTGCAACCCCGGGGCCCGCGTCGCTGATCTCTCGGTCGCTGAGCAGCAGCGCGTCGAGATCCTCAAGGCGCTGGCGCAAGACGCCCGCGTGCTCCTGTTCGATGAGCCGACGGCTGTGCTCACCCCCATCGAAGCCGAGGCGCTGCGGCGGGCACTCCTGGCCCTGCGACGGGCCGGACGAACGATCGTGTACGTCAGCCACAAGCTCGACGAGGTGTTCGCGCTGGCCGATCGCATCACCGTCATGCGCGGCGGTCGCACCGTCCTGCACGCCGTCCCCACCCATGCCACCACGCCAGCCGAGGTCGCACGCGAGATCGTAGGGACCCGCGCGGTCGGAAACGAGTTACCAACACCCGCGTCGCTGCCGGCTCCCGCCATCGCTGCTACCGCCGCCCCCGCGCTGGAACTAGTCGGCCTCTCGGCCCACGGCGCGCTGGGCACCGAGGCCCTCTGCCAACTATCGATCTCTGTTCGCGCCGGCGAAATCTATGGCCTGGCTGGCGTGGCGGGCAACGGCCAGAGCGAGCTTGCCGAGGTCCTGTGCGGACTACGACCTCCCACCGCGGGCGAGGTGCGTTTCAGCGGCGAGCCGGTGCACGGGCTGTCGATTGCGGCCCGTCGCGCCCGCGGCCTGTCGTGCATCCCCGCGGATCGCTATGCCGAGGGCTGCACGGCGGCGCTCTCGCTGCAGGAAAACGTCCTTCTCACTCACCTCGATGCTGCCGAACTGTGCTCGGCGCTGCCTGGTCTGCTGTCGCCGTCGAAGGTGCGATCGTTTGTCCGCCACGTGCTGGCCCCACTGCACCTGCCGCCGAGTCTGCTGACTCAAAATCCTCCGGCCGGTGCTCTCTCGGGAGGCACCCTGCAGAAGCTGATCCTGGCGCGCGAGCTTGCGCACAAGCCACGCATCCTTCTGGCCGCCTACCCCTGCCGTGGCCTGGACCTTGGCGCAACGCAGACCGTACATAGTCTCCTGCGGCAGGCGCGCGACAGCGGCTGCGCCGTGCTGCTGATCTCCGAGCAGCTGGGAGAGCTCTTGACGCTGTGCGATCGCGTCGGAGCCCTGCTGCGCGGACGTCTGGTCGGCGAGATCGACCTCGCGGCCGGGGCCCCGCCGCTTGATGCGGAAGAAGCACATCGCCGCCTCGGCAACCTAATCAGTGGCCTGCCGATCGACGCACGTGGCACAACCGACGCCCGGCCCGCGAATGACCACGCCGGCCAGCTTGGCGAGGCATCCACGCAGATCCCCGGACCCGATAGGGGAGACACTCGATGATTCACT
Source organism: Pseudomonadota bacterium (assembly GCA_035345735.1). Lineage (GTDB taxonomy): Bacteria > Myxococcota_A > Polyangia > Palsa-1104 > JAEUJZ01 > JAEUJZ01. The sequence goes on from DAORCZ010001029.1 coordinate 2,337, forward strand.
TACCCGGGGGCATTCGCTTACTTATCGAACGGCGTATCGAAGTGCCGATTCGGGCCAAGCGCCTGCTGCCTGTGATGTCGCTGGGCCTAGCGCTGATCGTTGGGGGGCTGTTCCTGCTGGCGGCGGGCGTGGACCCGCTGACCGCCTATGCCCACCTGCTGCGGGCCAGCTTCGGCGACGGTTATGCCTGGTCGGACACCTTGGTTCGCGCAACGCCGCTCTTGCTGTGCGCCTTGGGTGCGGCAATCGCGTTCTCGGCACGGCTCTGGAATATCGGAGGCGAAGGGCAGCTGCTCGTCGGAGCGTGGGCAGCCACCGGCACCGCGCTGTTCCTGCTGCCCGCGACGACGCCGCGACCGCTCATGCTGGCCGCCATGGGGCTAGTCGCCGCCCTCGCTGCCGCGGGCTGGGCCGGGCTCTGCGCGCTCCTGCGAGTCTATCTAGGTGTCAGCGAGCTCCTGTCGTCGCTTTTGCTCAACTACGTGGCCATGCTCGGTCTCCGTCGCTATGTCTTTGGGCCGTGGAGCGAGGGGGGCTTTGCGCTGACGCCCCAGCTACCGCGCAGTGCCTGGCTGCCACGACTGGCCGATGCCGCACCGCACTGGCCACGGCTGGCGGGTATCACGGTGCACCTCGGCTTCCTCCTCGCTCTGATTGCGGCGCTGACCCTCGCGGCGGTGCTCGCGCATAGCCGGTTTGGCCATCGTTTGCGAGCGCTGGGCGAAAATCCCCGCGCGGCCCGGGCCGCCGGCCTGCCGGTGTCGCGCGACATCCTGGCGGCCCTGCTGCTCAGCGGCGCGCTGGCAGGTCTAGCCGGCATGTGCGAGGTGGCCGGCGTCGTGCATCGCCTCAGCGATCGCTTCTCGCCAGGCTATGGCTTCACGGCGCTCATCGTGGCCTGGCTGGCGCGGCTGCGTCCGCTTTCGATCGTGCTCGCGGCGATCCTGTTTGGTGGC
>DAORCZ010001030.1:0-3291 GCA_035345735.1 Pseudomonadota bacterium
GACTTCAGCGAGCGCTCTTCCGGCCGCTTGCCCAGGGCTTCGCCTAGCTCCGCCGGCAGCACGATGTCGCCGGGATGCGCCTCGCGCAGCAGCCGCAGACACAGTCCCAAGGTGGCCCCAAAGTAGTCGAGCAGGTGGCTATCCCCCGGCGTCACCAGGTGCGCCGGCCCGGCGTAGATGCCCAGGCGCAGACCGACGCTGCTGCCCGCACTGGGCTGACTCTCGCGCAGGGCCAGGAAGGCCTGCTGCAGTTCGATAGCGGCCAGTGCCGCGGCTTCGGCATCCCCGAACGCAGCCAGCAAGCCATCGCGATCGCAGCGCACAACTACACCCGTCGATTCGCCCGCATTCTCTTCTTCACTTCGGCGCGGAAGCGACCGCGGTCGCTCGATGATCTCGCGCAGCATGGCGAAGTGGGCATCGACAAAGCGAAAGGCTTCGGCCTCGCCGGCCCGCTGTTGTAGCTCGACCAGGCCCGCAAGATCGGTGTGCAGGAGCGCCACCTGAGGCACGGCAAACAGCCGACCGGCCGGCAGCCACTGGCCCTGCGGAGCCACCGCGTGCAAGCGTCGAAATAGCGGGTGCAGCGTGACGCCGTGCGCCGTGGCCAAAGGCGGGCAGGGATCGCTGCGGCGAATCGAAAGATGACGCGGCTGCGTGTACTCGTGCGTGATGTGCAGCGTGCCGCCCATCGCGACTTCGATGCTGGCCGGCGCGATGACCTCGCCAACCTGCAGCGCGGCGCTGCTCCCCCCCAGCGTGCTGACGTTGAGCCGAGCCTGCAGGCCGCCGCGCACGAAGATCTCGTAGTCGCCGGGAGCGCTCGGCGCGCGCAGCTCAGTGGTGCCGGTCGGAGGCAGCAGGATCTGGGCATCGATATGCGGCGTCTCGCCGGGACCGCCGATGGCGTAGGCAACGCTCTTGCCTGGGCTGTGGCGAGCGATCTGCGGGCGCAGGCGCGACGCGACGGCAAAGCTGGCGGCGACTCGATCGTGCAGGCGGGCGGGAACCGCGATGTCGCAAGACGGACAGAGCGCGTTCTCGGGCAGCTCGCTCAAGCGCGCGACTCGGCAGGCTGATCGACGACAGATCGGACAGATCACATCCCAGTGCAGGACGAACAGACCATGCGCGGCGCCGGCCAGAAACGCGCCCAGCACGGCGCTGCGCGAGACCCCCCAGGCCTCGGCCAGCACATAGGGATGCAGGGTATCGTCGTCGAGATCGTCGAGATCCGCGATGTATTCGAGCAGCCGATCAAGAAGGGGCAAAAAAGGCTCGGAGAGCGCGCCGCGCGCCGCGCTGGCTCCGACAGTCAGCTTTTGTGCATCAAGCGCGGTGACCCGCCGCAGCAGCCCGGCACCCCGCGTCATGTCGGCATCGATCTGGCGCAGCGTATGGATTAGCTGGCGAACCGAGATCTCTCCGTACAGACGCAGCAGCAACCGAAGCGCCGAGCTGCGCGGCGCAAGGACCAGTGAAATGGCAAGGCGCGTTCCCCGGCTGTGCGGCGAGAGCACAAAGTGCGTCTCGATGCGGCGCAACGGCCCGCGCGGATACTCGCGGCGAAGTACCAGCCGCTCGGCGGTCTGCCACTCGACCGGAAGCTCCCAAAATCCCAGCCCCCCCCACGCGCGCTCGGAGAACATCTCGAAACGAGCGGCGCTATCGGGCTGGTTTTTGAGAGGCCGGTACGTGAGCGGGACTTGACCGAGCGCGCGATACAGCCGCGACGTATCCGCGAGAGCCGACCACAGCGCCTGCGGTGCCGCCGTGGACTCAAGCTGCCGTTTGAGTGTGATGGGCTCCATCAACCGGGGTCTGCTCTTGCCTCTGGTCCCCTAGACCGTGCCGTGAGGCGATCGGCCTAGTTAGGCGCATCTATTTTATCGCGACTTGAGCAGCTTGCGGGCGCGGAGTACGCGGAAAAAGTCGTTAGATTTTGCGGAGATAGCGATCGGGGAGCGGGGCTTCGGGACCCTTCACATCATCGAGCGTCTCGCCGCGCCGCAGCAGCGTAACGCGACCATCGATTCCGTCGCTGGCTGAGCGTTCGACAGCCGCTTGAGAATCGGCGTTTGCGTCCGCCCCAGCGACCATCACCACGGCCGGACGCAGCTGGCTGAACTGCATCCACTGGGTGACGTTGTAGGCACCGACCGGCGCAATGACTACCCGCTGACCGGGTGCAAGCGGTGGCAGCGGCAGGCCAACGCGCAGCGTGTCGATGTTCATGCACAGCGGACCGTAGAGCGAGGTCTCTTCGATCGGTCCCGGCACCGGCTGCGCCGGCGTCACGCGATGGCGATACCAGTGCGCGGTGTAAAGAACATTCAGTCCGGCATCGAGCACCAAGCCGCGACTTCCCAGACTGTTATTTCCCGACGCTGCGTTGGCGTTGATGGTGCGCCGACCGACCACGGTCGAGATCAGGCTGCCGGCATCATCGATCAGGTGGCGACCGCTCTCTAAGATCAGGGTGGGGACGCCTGCTGGGTTGCCCCCCTGATAGGTCAGGCGATCAGAAAAGTTTTCGAACAGCTCATCGCAGATGGCGCTGGCGAACGGGGCGATGTCGGGTCCGTCTTCGCCGCTCTCGGCTTCGTTGAAGCTGCCAGCCAGCGCGTTCGTCGATGGAAAGCCACCGCCGAGGTTAATCGACGACAGCGGATAGCCGCACAGCGACTCGGCCGCCAGATACAGCTCGCACAGCCGTGCGGTGGCCTGGCGATAGGCGCTCGGCTCGTGGATATAGGTCCCGAGGTGACAGTGCAGACCGGCGAGGCGCAGCCGCGGATTGATGGCGATGCGCAGGATCGCGTCCAGTACCTCGCCACTATCCAGGCTGAAGCCGAAGCGCTCCCAGGTCGCGCCAGATAGCGCCGGCACCTGCATATTGACGCGCAGACCGATGGTCAGTGGCGGCGTGCCTTCGGGTCGGGCGGCAACCAGCTCTTCGATCAGGTTGAGTTCGTCGAAGTGATCGACCTGAATGAAGGCCCCGTCGGCGATCGCCTGGCTGAGCCAAGCGCGGGGCTTGTGCGCGCCGTTGCAGATGATGCGCGAGCCGGGCATCCCCAGCCGACGCGCCATGGCGTATTCCAGGTCCGAGACCACCTCGGCATCCCAGCCTTCCTGATGCAGGACGGCGCAGATGCCGTCGAGGTAGTTGGTCTTATACGACCAGCCAAAGCGGGTGCGGGGATAGCGGCTGGCGAAGGCCTGGCGAAAGGCGCGGGCCCGACTGCGCAGGCGGGCTTCGCTAAACACAAACAGCGGCGAGCCATAGCG